>DMUD01000064.1:5179-13650 GCA_003476475.1 Cytophagales bacterium
CCAAGGAGACATACTATCTCTATGTATGCCGCACCATTCAAGCACAGGTTTGGCCAGTTTTACCGAAAGTGAGCCTGTAAGGCTGAATACCAAAATAATGATTACCGCATCCCAGTCGGAATTTATGCTGTATTTGATTTTGAAACGGTTATAATAGTCTTTCATTTTGTTTCTTGTCTTTTTTCAAAGGCCAACCAAATCTCTGTTTTGGGAACCTGAGCTTTTATTTCAATTCTTTCCCCTTTTGTAGGGTGTGCAAAACTAATGGATCGCGCGTGTAAATGGATACTTCGGTCTTCATTTGCTTGTGGAAATCCATATTTTACGTCGCCCAAGATAGGGCAGTGTACAGCCGACAATTGGGAACGAATTTGATGTGTGCGGCCTGTGATGGGTTTTATTTCCAAAAGAAGATTCCCCTGGTGGCTGTCGAGCGTGGCATAATTCAGTTCGGCTTTTTGGGTATCTTTCCTTTGGTTCTCGAATGCGCGTGTCACATTTTTTTTGGTGTTGCGCCAAAGCCAGTGTTCCAATTTTCCTGAGGGTGGTTGCGGAGGATTTTGAACCACAGCCCAGTAGATTTTTTGTACATCGCGTTCTTTGAAAGCTTCATTCATGCGGGCTAGTGCTTTCGATGTTTTGGCCAGTACCACTATGCCACTTACCGGCCTATCTATTCGGTGAATAAGGCCGCAAAATACATCTCCTGGTTTTTGATATTGTTTTTTGATGTATTGTTTTGCTACATCAAGCAAATGCAAATCCCCAGTGTTGTCGCCCTGCGAGGGTAAACCCGAAGGCTTGTTAACCACTAGTAGATGATTGTCTTCGAAAAGAATGCGAGAGGAAAAGTCGTACTGCAAGTGATTCTATATGAATTGCAAATTTAAAAATATTGACTGCTTATAGTGGTTAAAATGATGCAAATTTAACTCAAACCATTTTAATAAAATTATACAAAGGAATTTTAAGTGTCTTTTTATTTATTTTTACTACTTCTTTTCTTTAGTTCTTCCACGGGCATGTGCATCATGCGGCCCATAGGTTTTTTGCCACGATAGGTGATTACGCGCAGTATACTGGCATCTATGGGTACAACAAGTGGTTGTGTATATTTTGGATAGTAATGGTCTGGAAAAGAATTGTCGAAACTATAATACATATCCAGTCCTTCTATTTCAGTTTTCAACTCAACGATTAGTTTTTTATCAGAATTGCGGCGCACAACAAATATGGGGTCGTACACACTGGGGGCATATTTGGTTTCAGTTATCTCCAATCGTTTGAAATGTTCTTCTACACGTGAAAAAAAGTTAACCCAATCTTTCGCGCCTTTTGGCGTCCAAGCTGCTTCAGCAATGGCAAATCCGCGGGGCCATGTCATGTATTCGGCTTGGCGAATGTTGTACACTTGCTCTGTCCACAAGTTGGCTTGAGCACCTTTTATATACTTCGAATCCACACTATCGGGAATGGGTTCGAATTCGTAGCATTTGTTCAAACGTAAGGTGGCATACACTTTGGGTTCGGTTATCTCGTCGGCTTGCATGAAATCTAGATAGGCATAGGTAGTAGGGCTCATGACTACTTCATGTTTATTTTTGGCGGCTTCTATGCCATATTTCATTCCACGCCAACTCATAATGGCTGTAGTGGGTTTTACACCACATTCCAACACTTCGTCCCAACCCATTAGTTTTTTGCCTTTGCTTTGCACTATTTTTTCAACTCTTCTTTCGAAATAACCTTGCACTTCGTGCATACTTTTTAGGTTTTCGCGTGTCATGAGTTGGCTAATTGCTTCTGTTTTTTGCCAATAATTTACCGAGGCCTCATCGCCACCCATGTGTATGTAAGGAAATGGAAACAAGGCAGCTACTTGGCTCACTACTTTGTCCAAAAAATCGTACACTTTTTCATTGGCTGGGCAAAGTGTATTGTCTAGCAAGGCGATAGGTGGTGCACCTCGCGACCAATCCATAATTTTTTCTCCCGAGCGCACTTTGTAATTCACTGCTTCGGGAGTGCAAGACAGTTCGGGATAGGAAGCCACGGCTGCCAAACTATGACCTGGTACATCTATTTCCGGCAATATATCTACAAATCGGGCTTTGGCATATGCCACTAATTCTTTGATGTCTTCATGGGTATAATAGCCTCCATAGTCTCGTGGTTCGTCGGGTGTAGGTGGTAAAAAACTGCCAAAATAGCCTGTTCGCTTTACATTCCAAGCACCTATTTCGGTAAGTTTTGGTAATCCTTTTATTTCGATGCGCCAACCTTCGTCGTCGGTTAGGTGCAAATGCAAGAGATTGTATTTGTAACGCACCATGGCATCGATGTACTGCTTGACCTCTGTTTTGGTAAAAAAATGCCGCGATACATCGAACATAAGGCCTCGCCAGCTAAGCTTGGGATAATCGGTTATTTCGACACAAGGGCATTGCCAGTTTGCTTGGTTTACCAAGGTTTTGCTTTCTATTTCTTTTGGAAACAATTGTACCAACGTTTGAACCCCATAGAAAAGACCTGCTTCTTGGTTGGCGCGAATGGTTATTTTATCAGTTTCCACACTCAATTGGTAACCTTCATTACCCAAAAGAGAATCTTGCTTTTGATTCAAAATTAAAAAAATGGTGGCCTTGCCCGTATTGTCGTACGTAACGGAATAGCCAGTTGGCACCGTCAATCTTTCTTTTAGTATAGCAAGTGTTTGGCTCCTTTCGGCTGTTTGGGTGGATTGAATGGCAATTTTTTGGGGTAGTGTAAAATTACCTGTATTCCGCACTAATGAAACAGGTGCTGGAATTAGGTTTAGCGTTTTGTTGTTGGGTTGTGCATAAATGAAAAGGGGAGGAAAAAAGAGAATTAAGCAATAAAATAATTTCATGTTTTTTAGATTTTTAATTCGCTCCAAGCTCTTAATAAAGCCAGATTTTCCATTTCGGTACCTACCGTTATGCGCAAACAACCCTCGCAAAGTTGTACTTTCGATCTGTCTCGTACGATAATGCCTTTTTCGACCAAGCTATCGTATATTTCTTTTCCTTTAGGGGTTTTTACCAAAATGAAATTGGCATCTGTCGGGTATATTTTCTCTACTAATTGGTTATTAAGTAAATGTTCTGTTAACACATTGCGTTGCTTGATTATTTTCGACACCATCTTATTTTTAATCTCATTTTTTTGAAGTGCTTTAAGTGCTACTTGCTGTGTAAGGGTGTTGATGTTGTATGGATATTTTACTTTGTTCAGAATAGAAATTATTTCGGGAGAGGCAAAAGCCATACCCAATCGAATACCTGCTAGTCCCCAAGCTTTGCTAAATGTTTGCAAAACGACCAAGTTGGGGTAGTTCTTCAAATCAGCGACAAATGTTTTTTGGCTAGAAAAGTCGATATACGCCTCGTCCACGACCACCAATCCGTCAAAAAAATTTGTTATTTCAATGATGTCTTCACGCTTTAGGCTATTTCCCGAAGGATTGTTGGGGCTACAAAAGAAAATGACTTTGGTTTCAGGCACAATAGCATCCAAAACCTTTTGTTTTTGTATTTGAAAATCGCTAGAAAGTGGCACATTGACCACTTTTACATGGTTTATGTCGGCACTTACTTGGTACATGCCATAAGTAGGGGGCAACAAAATAATATTGTCCTTTTCTGGTTCGCAGAAAACGCGTAAGAGCAAATCGATTGGCTCGTCGCTACCGTTACCCAAAAATATTTGACTTGAATCACAGGCTTTTAGTTCGGCGATTTTTTCTTTCAGTTTAGGTTGCAATGGGTCGGGGTATCGATTGTATTTGGCGCTTGCTCCTACCGAACCATAGGGGTTTTCGTTGGCATCCAAATACACATCGGCTATGCCTTTGAACTCGTCTCGCGCCGAAGAATAAGGTTGAAGGTGTATGAGGTGTGGCCTAATGAGTTTGTTTAAATTGAAAGGCATGAATTGAGGGGACTTGCTTTTTTTTTAAGATGCTGCAAATATAACCATTATCGTATAGCTATATTCAGAATGCAAGCCTGAGTAAAGAGTCCAAATTGATTTAGGGATGAATATAGGCTATTTCTAGGTCTGAAATTACATTCATGTAGTGTAAATAGGCGTCGTATGGCGACCTGAATGGACTAAAATATCCGTGCACTGCCCCGTCGTTCCAAGATTTTGTGCTCATATAGTAAAAATTGTCTGAGCACTGTAGCTTGCCCCATATAGACAGCAATTCTTCATTTCCGCTGTCTATCACTAATTTTTCCCATTCGTATATTTTCTTGGCGGCATCCCATTGCATGGCATTGCCCAGCCAGGCCGAAATGTCCCTTTCTGTATCGGCCCAAGAAGAAAATTGAGGGCAATCGTACACTTCTTTAGAGGGGTATTTTTCTACTATTTCCGAAGGAGTTTTAAAATCGAAATCGACATGCTTGAGTATTTTTTCAGGCAACGACGCCAAAAAGTCAAAGATGCCTGTTTCTTGCCATTGGTGTTCGCCAAAAGTTTCGTAATCCATGAAGAGGTTTAATACATCGGCTTCTTCTGCGTATCGGTGTATTTTGTTGGCAAAACGGGAGGCTGTGAGCGGGTATTCAGACCAGTTTTTGTCTGAATACCGAAAGGCTACATCATCCGATAGTAGATAGTTTCTAGTGAGGACTTTTATTTTTTTATCGGTCGATGAATTGAGCAAATGATTGGTATCCAGGTTTTTCAACACATTTTCTGTGCCTTCTGCCAAGATACCTTTGTAGCCCAATTTGCCTACATGTACTGCTAAATCGTTGTTGTAAATTAGCTCGGTGTTACGAAAAACAGTGGGTTTTACTCCAAAAAGACTTTGAATCTTTTGGCTATGCATTTTTACTTGTCTGTCAAATTCGGCTTTTGAAAAAACGAAAGCCAAAGAATGGTAGTAGGTTTCGGCCAATACCTCCACTAGGCCGGTGTCAATTAGTTTTTTGAACGATTCCAACACATCTGGGCGTTGTGACTCCAATTGTTCCAACACAATGCCCGAAAATGAGAAAGCGATTTTGAATTGGCCTTTCATTTTTTTCAAAGTTTCTAATAGCACTGCATTGGCTTTCAAATAGCATTTGTCCGATACTTTATGTAGAATTTCTGCGTTAAGATGCTCGTTGAAATAGTTGTGCCGTTCGCCAATATCGAAAAAAGTGTACTCTCTGATGCGTACTGGCTGATGGACTTGAAAATAAAAACAGACTGATGGCATAAAAAGGAACTATTTAAAACGAATGTACAAAAAATTAGACTGTCTATGGAGTGCCAATTAATGTTGTACGTAGAGTTTGGCTAATAAATGAAAAAAGCCGACGAAACCCTAAAATCGTCGGCTTTTTAGAAGGTTAATGAACTTTTTTTAGTCTACATTGTCGTGCAAAAACTTGTTATTGCTAACCAATTCGTTATCCTGATTTATGTTTATTCGGGATGTATTTGGTTCTGAAGAATGTGGAATTTCTTCTAGTTTCATTTGTTTACGCACATATGCAGGTACTTGAAGAGTTAATTTCAATTCAGGAGGAGTAAGCGCTGAAATTGAGTTTAAGTTCATTTGGCGTTTTCGAGCATCCGCTTGTCTACGTAGTTCATGTCTTTTTTGTTCGTCTGAAAACAAATCGTTTCTAGAATTTAGTTCGTAATAAGTTTCTGCCGCCTTAGTTGAATGAATATTTTTTGTTAAATCGGTCTCCATGTTATTGCTTACAGGCGTTTGAACCGAAGGTGGTACGTTTGAGGGAGAGAATTGGTTTACAGTTGGTTGAAGTGGTGTGAAAATTTGTGTTTGCCTCGATTCGATATCGGGTTTTACAATTGGTTGATTCGTTTCCAGGTCTATGACTTTGCGCACATTTTCTTGTTTTCCCAAAGCATCGGAAGAAGTAAATCCAGTGGCAATAACCGTTACCCTTATTTCGTTGCCCAATGTTTCGTCTACACTAATGCCACATTTTAGGTTGGCGTCTTCGCCTGCCATTTCTTGGAAGTAGTTGTTTATTTCCCAAAATTCGTCCATAGTGATAGACTCCATATTGGAACCCATAACCGATACCAAAATCTTTTGAGAACCTTTTATGTCGGTGTTGTTAAGCAAAGGCGAGTTTAGAGCTTGTTTTGCAGCATTCAAGGCTTTGTTTTCACCACTTGCAGTAGCGGCACCCATTACAGCAGCTCCAGCATCCTTCATTACAGTTTTTACATCGGCAAAATCGATATTTAGAATACCAGGCATGGTAATGATTTCAGCTATCGATTTGGCGGCAGTTGTCAAGATGTTGTCGGCTTGTGAGAAAGCTTGTATAAGCGAGGTGTTGCCGTATATTTCACGGATTTTGTCGTTCATAATCACGATTACGGTGTCGCAATTTGCCCTCATCTCTATTACACCTTGTTCTGCCGAGTCTTTCTTTTTTTTGCCTTCGAATGAAAAAGGCATGGTTACGATGCCCACAGTCAAAATGTCGAGTTCTTTGGCAATTTTGGCAATAATAGGCGCGGCACCAGTGCCCGTACCGCCCCCCATACCAGCCGTTATGAAAATCATTTCGGTATTGCCGTGTAGTTTTTCGCGAATCTCATCTCTGCTTTCCAGTGCAGCATTTTTGCCTTTTTCAGGGTCGGTACCTGCTCCTAAACCTTTTGTTAGGCTTGAGCCCAGTTGCAGTTTGTTGGGAACGGGGCTTGTTTGCAGGGCTTGGGCATCGGTGTTGCAAATGATAAATTCCACGTCTTTTATGCCTTGGTTGTACATGTGTTTTACGGCATTACACCCTCCGCCACCAACTCCCAAGACCTTTATAAAGGAGGTGGAGGTGGTAGGGATGTCGAAAGAATACATATTGTCTATCATAAAATTTGGGTTTTAGGGTTTTTCGTTTTTAAAAAAAAGTGGGGATTTTAATAGCCTTGTTTGTCATCAAAGTCGTCCATAAGTAGGCCTTTCGTTTTTTCTAGGATTCTCACAAAAAAATCGTTTAACCCTTTTTTTTGGGAGGTAGAGTTGTCATTTTTTTCCGTTGCTTTTTGGGTCGCCAATATTTCTCTTTTTTCCCTATTTGAAACATTGGCAAATTCGTAGGAATGAAAACCTACTAGCACCAAACCTACAGCGGTAGCATACGTTGGGCTTTTTACTTCCTCTACACGGCCTTTGCCCAAATGCTCGTTTGGATATCCTATTCTCACGTCCATTCCGGTTACATATTCAAACAATTGCTTGCAGTTTTGCAATTGTGAACCACCACCTGTGATGACGATACCACCAGTTAAGCGATTTTCATATGTAGATTGCGCGATTTCATAGTGAACAAATTCTATTATCTCTGTCATGCGGGCTTCGATAATATGAGCCAGGTTTTTCACCGAAATTTCCTTGTCAGGGCGGTTGCGTAAGCCAGGAATTGAGATGATTTCGTTTGAATTGGCCTCTGAAGCTATAGCTCGACCAAACTTAACCTTTAGTTGTTCTGCTTGGTTGTACATTACCTTGCAGCCTTCTTTTACATCTTGGGTAATAATGTTGCCACCTAGTGGTATAACCGCAGTGTGGCGAATGACACCTTCATAAAAAACAGCCACATCGGTAGTGCCACCGCCTATGTCCACTAATACTACACCCGCTTCTTTTTCGTCTTCTTCCAAAACGGAAAGACTAGATGCAAGTGGTTCCAAAACAAGCTCCACTATTTCTAGGTTGGACTTTTGCACACATTTTTTAATGTTTTTGATGGCCGCTATTTGGGCGGTTATCACATGGAAGTCGGCAGATAGGCGAGTGCCTGCCATACCTACAGGGTTTTTTATTTCGTGCTCTTCATCTACTTTATAGCATTGGGGCATTACATGAATGATTTCATCGCCTGGTGGAATTACCATTCTGTGCATGTCGTTCCCCAAACGTCTTATGTCGTTGTCTGTGATTTCGTCATCTGGAGATTCACGTAATATGCTGTTAGTATTTTGTATACTTCGAATGTGTTGCCCTGCAATACCCACGTTCACCTGTGAGATATTGATGCCTGCCTGTTCTTCGGCTTCTAATATCGCTTTCTGAATGGCTTCTACGGTTCGGTCGATGTTGCTGACGACTCCTCTTGTGACACCTTCTGAAACGGCTTTACCCATTCCCAAGATTTCTAGTTTGCCAAACTCGTTTTTACGACCCGCAATGGCTACAATTTTAGTGGTTCCAATGTCTAAGCCCACTACTATTTTTTCTTCTTCCATACTTATATGTTTTGTATTTTAAATAATTAATAATAAAAAATGATTTATTTAATTTTATGCAATTTCCTTTTCAGTTTTTTTAATACCAGCAAGCAACAATCCTACAGCCATCGAATACATAGGGTTTTCCACACCTTCTGCTTTGCTGTTTTCAATTTTTTTGTTTGGATATCCTATTTTGGTTTTCATGTTTGTTATTTTTTCAAACAATTCCCGCACAT
>DMUD01000260.1:0-13130 GCA_003476475.1 Cytophagales bacterium
TAGCCATTCTACTAACTCATATACCCGAGCGTTTACGCCCATCGTAAGGTCGAATGGATTGTGAGGATAGATAAATAGTAGCTTTTTGCGGTTCATTTTTTCTTAATCCAAGTTGACAAAAATAGCTTTAAAATAGGTAAAGGATTGGTCTTTAGAATAAAACTTAGTCTAAATGACACATAGAACACCTCAAATACAGACTTGGGGCCACTGTAATTGGCCATGTTTACCTGAATGAAATGAATCATTGAATTGCGTAGTGAGTCGCCAATGACATCAAAATTATCATTCATCCACTCGAAGAAGGATAGGATTGCATCTCGTTTCAGATAGTAGTAGTCGGAAGTGTCTGACGAGATGTTGATTTCACTTTTTCTCCAACTTACCATTGCATCTGTGATTGTTGAAATCCCAGTTTCTCTCCCCAATAGAGCCCATGTTGCGTCATCTGAGCACCATCCTATCGGAAATTCCACGAAACCTCCTTTTTGGTGGAATTCATTTTTTCTGAAAATATACTCACATGCGAAGCTTTCCAGTTTAAAAGACAATTTCTGTTCTAGGAAAATGATAGAAGGCATCGTTTGCATTGGGGCATTGGATTCCTTTTGTACTTTCCCATTTCCATCAACAACACGCACATTAAAGTGAAGTAAATTGTATTTTTCTTTACTGTGTCTATAAAAGTTCTCTACGCAGTTTGGATCTGCCAAGTCATCGTCAGAAAATAGCCATATCCATTCTTCATCCCCAACTAAATCAATGCATCTTTCCCATTGTTTCACGAGAGATTTGCCTCCCATATTGGACTCAAACTTATGATAGACGATATTCAGGCTTGTAAAATATTGCTTCGCTATAGAATGTAAGTCTGACGGACTACAATCATCCCCAATATAGAGCGTGAAGTTTTTGTTTGTTTGTGCGTTGAAAGACTCTAACGTCTCTTTAAAAAACTGAGGTTTATAAGCTGGTATTACGATTGCTAGCGACATACATTCTTTTCAAACCTTTTGCCAGTCGACCAGTGGGGCTAACCAAGCCAATTCTGTATGTGTAGCCAGACCTGGTAGGGCAGAAATCAGCTTTCGCTTTTGTTTCTTTTTGAAAAAGCTTGTTTTACATAGTTCTTGAAAAGCCTTAAAATCATTAGGATATTTCCCTTCTGTATTTTTCCACCAAAGTTTTTTATCTTCTTTTATTATTCTCACGCGTGTTGCAAAAGTCATAGTAGTGGAGTTGGTCTCTTTCCAATGGACTGTTTTCGAAAGACACACTCTGCATGCTTCAGATCCATCTTTTACGAGAGGATTAACGCCATCCTCGTATTTATCTGGATGGTCATATAAAGAAACATAGTCGGCAATGTTTATACCTTCAATCAAAGCTTGCTTCGCTGTTTTCAAGTGTAGGTAGTCATCTTCGAGTATGTATATTATGCTGTCTTCGTTTAAATTTTGGAGGGCAAATTCTATACAAAATCTCCAAGATCCGCAGTTTCCCAATGTCGAGAGAATGGGTTCAACTCCTTTTGATCGAACCATTTGAATAGTTTCTGACGAGCAATTATCTGCGCATACATAAAATCCTTCCATACCAAACACGTCTAATGCATTTTGCAGGCAATGGTCTTTTGTGGCATTTGGGAGTTTTTCCTTCGGATGCCCTTTGTCGGAAATTCTGTAAAGTATATTCAACATGGCTACTTCAGCACTATATAAGGTTCTACGGTCTTGTAATTGTGTCCGTGTACAAAATCTTTCCCAGAGAACTCGTGCTCGAATTCATTTTCAACCATCTGAACCCAATCTCTTTCGGTATTATGCCCCCACGAGATTACCTTTTTCAGCATTTCATTTTTCGTCCTTACCCAACTATAATGATGAATCATTGGCTTACCATCCATGTGGTGCGTCATGCGCTTTTTCTTCCCAACGGCACCTTGGTAGATGCTTTCTCTGTCAAGATAGTCCATGATTGTTTCATAACTAATTTGGTCTCGTTTGACGATTACGGCAGAATCCTCGAGAGTTTCCGCTCTGTATTTGGTTTCTCTAAAATAATAATAATTAGAAAGCTTCAGTGCTGCATATTTAAACAAATTAGTTTTTTGTAGCCATGTTTTCATACGTTGGCCATCAAACACTTCGTCTGCATCCAAAAAAATGACATAGTCGATTTTATTTTCAAGAGCCTGCAAACCGATCCAGCGGGCATATGTTACCCAATGCTGGGATGGTACATCAAGGTTTGCATTGTAATCGAATTTGACAAATTGTGCGCTTGGGTTTTCCTTGATAGAAAGATCTAACAAATTCAGATTTTCTGGTGTTCCATCATAGAAGTGGTCGGTATAGGGAACAATGACTGACTTTGAAAATAGTGTAGCTTGTGATATACAATGCTTTAAAAATTGATAGTCGTTGGTGCAATAATTTATCACCACTCCTATATTAATGGTTTTTTCTGATAAGAGTGAAGCTATAGTATTTAAGATTTGCATTATGAAATTATTTAGTCTGCAAAAATAGATAGTCACTCAACAGTCCATATTGAAGCCAGAATTGTTTTTGCATGAGATGGATAGTCATTGGATCGTTTAATCAGATCGTTATTTTGATGGATGTTGAATGACATGCAATTATTGGCATATATATACGTGTTTCCATGTGAACTGCCTGCCCAAAGTGATATCTTCATTCCTCCAGGCGAAAAATTAACATTATGTATTTTGATATTGAAGCTGAATTTATTTTGACTCCTATCTAGGTTGTTTAAATTGAGCTTTTCATCGTCATAGTTACTTATATGGGCCATCAGTTCATCATATTTATTGTGAATGTCAATGCTGATTTCTATAGTTGATGGCCAATCTTTTACTATAAATTCGAAAGAAATGGAAATTGCTTCTCCAGCAAAATAGTCTCTTCTTGGTTTGCCAGAATAATCTCTTAATTCAAGATTGTCAAAGAAAACGCAGGAATCACCATTATACACATATTTATAATTGCTAGATTCTGAAATATATTCCTCGACAACATTATTAGATTTACCCAAAGAAACTAATCGTCCATTCCTTAGCAAAATAGCTTTAGTACATAAAGCGAGTACCGTGCTTAATTGGTGGCTCACATACAAAACCGTCCTTCCATCTTTAGATGAAACATCATTCATCTTTCCCAGGCACTTTTTCTGAAATTCCGCATCGCCTACGGCCAGCACTTCGTCCACAATCAAAATCTCCGATTCCAAATGTGCCGCCACTGCAAATGCCAGTCGCACATACATACCCGAAGAATATCTCTTCACAGGTGTATCAATGTATTTTTCCACACCCGAAAAAGCGATGATTTCGTCCAACTTTCGTGCTATTTCATGACGTGTCATGCCCAAAATAGCTCCATTCATAAAAATATTTTCACGACCCGTTAAATCAGGGTGAAAACCTGTACCCACTTCAAGCAAACTAGCTATGCGTCCCTTTATTCTAATTTCACCTCTGGTAGGGGCGGTTACCCTTGACAGAATCTTGAGTAAAGTCGATTTTCCTGCGCCGTTCTTCCCAATGATTCCGACCGATTCTCCTTTTTTGATTTCAAAATCCAAGCCTTTCAAAGCCCAGTATTCTTTCCCTGCTTTTTCTTCGCCAATTATTTGAGTAGGGTCATTTTGGCCTCGAAGCCTAGCCCACATTATCTTCAGGTCATTGGAAAAAGTACCAGAGTTGATGGCTCCCAAATCGTACCTTTTGTGAAGGTCATTAACAACAATAGCAGTATCGGACACGCTTTTTTATTTTCCAGTTCCAAAATTAACAATATACTTTTGCATTTATGCGCACATTCTCAAAGTCATGTCTTGTTCTAGACGCCCGCAAAGCATTCGATTCGGGAATTGGCACTTATATTCGAAACCTTGTTCCATTCTTCAAACAAGAATTTGACTTACGATTGATTGGCGATAAACAAAAACTAGAAGTTTTTGATTGCCAAGTCATACATTCCGCTTCTTCCACTTATTCCCTATCCGATTTTTACCAGCCTTCTTTCTTATCTGGAAAATGTGATGTTTTTTGGACTCCCCATTTCAACTACCCGATATGGCCTGTGAAAGCCAAATTGAAGTTGGCAACTGTACACGACATGTACCATTTGGCACATTTCGAAAAATTGAGCACCGCCCAAAAAATGTATGCCAAACTGGTTATTGCACACACATTGAAAGCAACCGACAGCATTTTTACCATTTCCGAGTTCACCAAATCCGAAATCCTACGTTTTTTTCCAAAAACCCCTTCTGACAAAATAGAAGTGGTTCATTTGGCGGTTGACAATACTTTTTTCAAACCCACTTCATCTGAGAATGAGATTCAAAATTTAAAAACCAATTACCAATTACCAGACAACTATGTGTTGTTTGTGGGCAATTTAAAGCACAACAAAAACGCCATTTCTTTAGTAAAGGCCATAGAGGCTTTACATTTTAAAGGCAAAAATTACCACCACAAACTAGTCATCGCAGGCAAAAAAGAGGGTTTTCGTATTGGCGACAATGAAGTAATAGACTATATCAAAAACCACAAATTGGAACATCTAGTCCACTTTACGGGGTTTGTGAATGAATCAGATTTGCCAATTCTTTATTCTGCGGCGTCTCTTTTTGTATTTCCATCACTATATGAAGGTTTTGGATTGCCTCCATTGGAAGCGATTGCATGTGGATGCCCTGTTTTATGTTCCAACATGGCCAGTATCCCTGAAGTGTGCGGAAATAGCACTTTTTATTTCGATGCCCAAAATACAGAATCATTGACGAATGAACTGGAAAAACTATTGGCAAACAAGGAGTTAAGAAAAACAAAATCGGATACTGCCAAAGAATGGATAAAACAATATGATTGGAGTCTTACAGCAGAAAAACACATTAACATCATAAAAGAGGGGCTTTCAAAGATATAAATTCCCCTACTCCTCCAGCATTTTCAAGTCTCCCATTCCGGTTCCTACAATACCGCGCACCGAACCAAACACTTTCACGGTACTGCTCATGGCTTTTTCCATTTGCTTTTCGCGCTCGGCCCACATTTTTTCCATGAAAATCCTTTCCTTATTTATGGTTTCTTTCACGTTTCGAAAACCTTCGGCCACGGCTTCCAATCGGTTACGAAACTCGTCGCCCGTAATGTAATTGTACAACAAGCCCAGCTTGTCTTCCCTATTTTCTTGCGAATCCAATACAGTTTGAATTTTGAGCAAACTGTCGCGCAACACAAAGGAAAGGCTTTTTACTTCGGCATAGCTACATATCCATATACCGTCTTTCGAACCGAACTTATCCATGTCGGAAGGCATGGCTTCAGTAACCAAAACCGCCACCGAGGCACCCAAATCGCGCATGTCGTGCTTCAGCTTGTCTATCCACTTGGGCTCAAAATTTTTGGTACGCTTGCTTTCGTAAATAATTTTACCACACTCCCTGCCCGAAAAATTGCGCACAATTTGTATAGAATCTGCGCCTTTTACGCCCTTTGGCACTTCTTGAATTAGGTCGTAGGGAAAGAAGTTGCGCAACATCTCTTCCAAGGCAATTTCCTGTACCTCCCCTTGTAGCTGCACACTGCCTTGTTCGGCTTTTCGCTTCATCTCCTCTATTTGCTCGCGCATTTTGTTGAACTGAAAATCTTTGTCTTTCAGCTTCATCTCGTATTCGTTTGCAACCGACTCCTTTATTTGCTTCAAAGCCTGTTCCATTTCCTCGTTTTTTTTGCGTTGCACCTCCATTTCTATTTGCAGGCGCTGTTGCTGCATGTCGTGCTTCAGTTTTTCGTTTTCGAAAACAATCTTTTGCATGTCGGAAGTTTCTTTGCGCTTGGTTTCCAATTCGGCATTCAGCAACGATAGCCTTTGTTGAAAATCTTTTTGTATTTGTTCACGCAGTATACCATCCAAATTTTTCCTTTCCTCGGCCAGTTTTTGAGCCACGGTCTCTTCGGTATCCTTGCGGTGTTTTTCTTCTAATTGAGCGATACGGCTATCAAAAGCCAACCTAAACTTTTGTTTTTCCTGTTCCAATTGGTTGTTTAGCACCTCGCCCACCCCAAAAGTGTGTCCGCATTTTACGCAGGTTATTTTGTTCTCTTCCATAGTATTATCATTTTTAAAAGTCTGGTCTAAACACCCAAAGCCAAAAAGAATTGCCTTAATTTTTCCACATCTTTAACGCCAGCCTCGATTTCAAATTTGCTGTTCAAATCGAAACCTACAACCCATGAATATTTCTTGTCGATTTCTTTCAGTTCATTGGCGTCTTCAAGTCCTATTCCTCCGCTCAGAATCACTGGCTTGTCTAATGTATATTTATCCAGCAAACTCCAGGCAAATTTTTGACCCGTTCCACCATGTTTTGGACTTTTGGTATCGAAAAGAAAATAATCGGCAACAGTGGCAAACTCAGCCATCTCTTCAAAACTCGTATGCTCGTCTATCGAAAACACTTTGATAACCCCAAAACCAGCCTTTTTTATTTCGTCGCAATACGCCACCGATTCGCCCCCATGCAGCTGAGCGTATTTGAAATTGTATTCTTTTAAAATGGACAAAGCATAGTCAATTGGGCTATTGACAAACACTGCCACAGGACTTGTTTTTGCTGTTAAAGATTCAAGCAACTCTTTTTTGAAAATACCAGAAACGGAGCGCGGAGAAGGCGGATAAAAGATAAAACCCATAAAATCGGGAGAAAGACTTGCTACATCAGCCACGTTTTGGGAATCTCGCATGCCACATACTTTAATCTTCATAGTTTATAATTCTTCGTTCGATGTTTATAGTTAAAAGTTATTTCATCTTCAAACCAGTTGTACCACTGTGGTTTGATGTACCAAATATTTTCTCCCATTGGATTTATCGCTGCAAAGTATCCTAGTCCTGCGGTGCTCGAGTTTTACAAATCGCCTCTTTTTCAATTGAAAATGAGAACCTTGTGGCAAATCTTTCAAAAAGGCTTGCCCCTCTTTCAGTTCAATATGGTCTATTTCGTGCCCAAACAAGCCCTGTTCGGAACAAGAAGAAGCGCGCGGATTTTTTAAAAATGCCTTTAACTTTACAATTGCCTCTTTGTCTAAAATATTTTCTGAAAGCAGTGGCAAAAAGAGATTTCTGAATTCCTGCTTCCACTCTTGACCATGCGGCAAAATTTTGAAACCATATTTTTTAAAGGCGGTAAGGTGTGCCACCTCGTGTAGGTAGGTGGTCAAAAAAGACATAGGATTCAAATTGCCGTTTACGCTCACCTGGTGTTGCTTTAAAACAGAATTGAAACGATAATTACCCAATTTGGTCGCCCTTTTGGGCGAAATCACAAACTTGAAGCGATGTTGTAGCCACAAACTATGGCAATAATTGACAGTATTGGCAGGAAAATAGTTGCTAAAAATAGATAAGTATTCAGATGTTTTATCCACGCCCTAAAAATAACAAACCCAAGCGATTGCTTGGGTTTGTTACCAAAATTTTCTTTTTGAAGAAAATTATTTTGTAGCAGCAGCTGAATCAGCAGCAGGAGCAGCAGCAGCTGTATCAACAGTAGCAGCAGCTGAATCAACAGCTACAACAGCAGTAGAATCTACAGCAGTAGTTTCAGCAGCTGGCTCGCTTTTGCTGCAAGAAGCCAATGCAATTACAGATGCAACGGCTAGGAAAAGAACTGATTTTTTCATTTTGGGTTTTTTGTTTAATGTTTAACACTATTAATTCACAAACTAAATAAATGCGATTGAATTATAAAAGAGAATTGTATTATTTTTTTGAGGAACAAGGCTTTTACTTACTCCTGAATACCAACTGAATAGGCACACCTTCCAATTGGAAATGTTGTCTCATTTTATTTTCAAGGTATCGTTCGTAAGGCACTTGAATGTACTGGGGCAAATTACAAAAGAAAGCAAAAACGGGATTGTGCGTAGGTATCTGCGTGATATACTTAATTTTAATGTATTTTCCTTTCAATGCCGGGGGCGGATAAGCTTGTATCTCGGGCAACATTTTATCGTTCAGTTCAGAGGTACTTATTTTTCTGTTTTTGTTTTCATATACCTCCATCGCCTTTTCAATGGCTTGAAAAATACGCTGCTTTGTAGCCACCGATGTGTAAATAATTGGAAAATAGTTAATAGGTGCCATGCGCTGGTAAATGTAATCGGTCATTTTTTTGGCCGAATTGGAGTCTTTTTCAACCAAATCCCATTTGTTTACCAAAACCACTATGCCTTTTTTGTTTCGATGTGCCAGACTGATGATGTTCATGTCTTGGGCTTCGAAACCTTGTGTGGCGTCGAGCATCACGATGCACACATCCGACTTTTCAATGGCTTTCAAGCTGCGCAATACAGAATAAAATTCAATGTCTTCCTTTACTCTTGCCTTGCGACGAATGCCGGCAGTATCGGTAAGAATGAAGTCTTTGCCAAACATATTGTAACGCGTATCTACCGCATCTCGGGTTGTTCCCGCTTCATCTTTTACAATACTACGCTCGGCTCCTATAAGTGTATTCAGAAACGAAGATTTGCCCACATTTGGCCGTCCTACAATAGAAATTCTTGGCAAACCCTCGTAGGGATTTTCGTCTCCTTTTTGTTCAAAGTGGGTAATAATCTGGTCTAGCAATTCGCCGGTGCCCGAACCTGTTTGCGAGGATACAGGAAAAATATCGCCAAGCCCCAAGGCATAAAATTCTGAAATGTAATTGCCTTGACTAGGCATATCCACTTTGTTGGCTGCTACAATCACAGGCTTTTTGAACTTTCGCACTACATTAGCAAAATCTTTGTCCAAATCGGTAATGCCTTGTTTGGCATCGACTAGAAAAACGACTACCGATGCCTCGTCGATGGCCATAGTTACTTGTTTCCTAATTTCGGCTTCGTAGCGGTCTTCCGAACCTTCAATATATCCGCCAGTATCGATTACGGTAAAATAATACCCCAACCACTCTGCCTGACCGTAATGTCGGTCGCGGGTAACGCCACTTTCATTGTCCATAATGGCAATGCGCTCGCCTACCAGGCGATTAAAGAAAGTGGACTTACCCACATTGGGGCGTCCCACGATAGCTACTATATTGGACATGAAGAAGGGTGATTAGCCCACAAAGGTAGGAAATGAAACTAAAGTACTTCGCTTATTTCACTTAGTGCGTCTTGTGTTAATGGTTTTGTGATGTATTTCACCACGTAGTCGTTGTCCACAATGCGTTCAATATCTCGCTTATTGTCGGAACTAGATAGAATGGCAATTTTACATTTCTTCTTTAACGCCTCGTTGAATCGTTCAAACTCGAAGAGAAACACAAACCCATCTACAATAGGCATGTTGATATCCAAAAAAATCACTTCGGGAAGTTCTTCAGGATTGTTTTCATGGGCTTCCAAATATTCCAAAGCGCTCTTTCCCGAGTTTTTGGCGATAACTCGCTCGGCAAAACCGTTCAATTCTATGATTTTTTGGCTAATGAAATTGTCGGTGTCATTATCGTCCACCAACATTACCAAATTATTTTTTTTGGCCATTGCTATTTGTTAAAGTTACTTTCGGAAGTAGAATTCTAAATTTTGTTCCCACATTGGGAGTAGAATGTACCTCGATACTTCCTTTTAATTTATTTAGTGCAGTTTTTACTATGTACAAACCTAAGCCTGAACCTGAAGACATTTCAGA
Source organism: Cytophagales bacterium (assembly GCA_003476475.1). GTDB lineage: Bacteria > Bacteroidota > Bacteroidia > Cytophagales > UBA9547 > UBA9547. The sequence goes on from DMUD01000260.1 coordinate 9,717, forward strand.
AGCACGGTAAAACATGTCAAAAATTTTGTCTTGGTACTCTTGTCCTATTCCCACCCCATTGTCTTCTACTAAAATCTCGATAGCACCTTGATTTTCAGAAACGGCAATATTTACATAGGAAATACCTGCTTCAAATTTATGGTATTTCAATGAATTTGAAAGCAGATTGCCAATAATTGTATTTATTCTTAAGTTATCGGATTGAAATTGAAGATTTGGCTGTACGTTTTTCCTAATTTCTATCCTGTCAACTTTGTCCATATATCGAAGGTCTTCTATACAGTCATCCAAGATTTTGTTAAAATCCACATGGGTGTTATCCAATTCCATACGTGTATTCCTCGAGAACTGAATCAAATCTTTGATAAACTGGTCTAGATTGTGCACGCTCTTGTTCATCATGTCCAGGTAGGTGTTTATTTCCTCCTGCTTATTCTCCATTTTGGCTATCCCAATGAGCCCCATTACCGAACGTAATGGTGCTTTAATATCGTGCGACACCTTATACACAAAACTATCGAGCTCGTAGTTGGTGTTAAGCAATTTCAACTCGGTACTTTTTCGTTCACTAATGTCGTGCAAGTTTATAACCAGTCCGTTTACTGCCGAATCGGCCATGAGGTTACTGCCCGCCATTTCAAAATATCGGTATTGGCCGCTAAGACTAACTATCCTTATTTCGGGTAAAATTTTAAATTCATCGGGAATACCTAAAAGCTGGCGCATAAACAGCTCTATCGACTCTCTGTCTTCAGGATGTATAAACTCGAAAAGTGTTTTTCCTTCTATTTCTTTTGGGTTATAACCAAGTATTTTTTGCACAGATGGACTAACGAAAGCCATCTGTAATTTGTCATTCAAAATAACCGTAATATCGTATGAACTTTCGATAAGGGCACGGAATTTCTTTTCGTTACCTTGTATAATATTTTCTACCCGCTTTCTTTCGGTAATGTCGCGCATAATGCCCTGGTGCCCACCATCATCGAAAATAGTAACCGAAAGCTCAACAATAAAAACTGCACCCTCTTTTTGCTTGAGCTTCCTTTCAAGTATGAGGGATCGATTGAGTCCATTTTTTAACAATTCTATATTGAAGAAACGGTCATCCTTCTCATCTATCAAAGATTTTACATTCATTCCCACCAATTCGCTCTTGCTGTACCCCAACATTTGACAAGCCTTGGGATTCGCATCGGTAATAATGCCTAGCCTATCGGCAGAATAGATACCATCGGAAGCTTGTTCCAGTAGCATGCGATAATTGGCTTCGCTTTTGCGCAACTTTTCTTGGTAATTGTGCACCTGTGTTACATCTATGCCGAGCCCCAACAATCCATTGGCTTTGTATTCTGGCAAATAGAAGGGTATTTTGCTTATTTTGAAAATCCTAGTGGATCCATCTGGCATTTGAACTGTTTCTTCCACAGGCATGGTCATACTACCTGTTTTCATGATTTCCTGTTCGTGATTATAAAAGGTTTCGGCCAAATGGCTAGGGAATAAATCGAAATCGGTTTTACCAATCAAAGCTTCTTTTGGCAGGCTATGCACTTCCTCCAAAATAGAATTAATGAGCATAAAACGACTAGATGGGTCTTTTAAAAAGATTTTGTGAGGAATGGCATCCAAAACCCTAGCAAAAGTGTTCCAGTTTTCTCTCAATAACGAACTTGCCTTAAATTGGGCACTCTCATCAAAAATTCGAATAAACCATTTTGTACTATTTTCGGCTTCCAACTTTCTTATGTACATATTTCCCCAGAAACTTTCGCCGTCTTCTTTCTGAAATTCTATATGCTGAATGTAATAGCCTTTTGCCTGTAATTCTTTTCTTATTTCTTCCACAGAAAAGGCCAAGTTCTTTTTGGCAAAAAAATCGACTACAGAAGTAGATACAAGACTGTGATTAACAGAGAAAATATTTTTGGTTGCTTGATTCAAAAATTCGATGAGCAAGGAAGTGCCATCGACTAGTATCATACACTCTTGCGAGTCTTGGAAGATTATATCGACCATGTCGCCCCTGTGCTTGAATTTGTTTTCAAAGTATAGTTTCAGAACGGCAAAAAAGAAAATGATGCTTACGTACACGGTTACCAAAATGCCATGCGCCACCACTTCCATAGGCTGGTTCCCCAAATCCCAATCAATATACAAAAAGGCAAAAAGCACAAAAAGCAAATAGGCAGCCACATGCCTTATTCTAGGCAAGACCATGCTAGAAAGCAGTATCGTAAAAAGAAATTCGGATATAATGGAGTAATGAAATCGATTTAGGTGTAGCAAGTACAAATCGAATGTGGTGTTGAGGAGTAAAACCACAGTAACTATAACAGATAGTAACACGTTACGAACATCCCAAAAGAAAGTGGCCGCAAAAGCTCCCATCAACATGAGTGAAATAACAAAGCGTTGCTGGAAAAGATCGTAGGCAGTGTTGTTTTGAGGCAAACACAGCTTGATGTATAACAAATCGAGCAACACAAGGGTGGCTAGCAATAGCCTCAAAAACAACATTCTCTTGTCAGAGATTGCTATTGTTTGCGATATAAAATTTGTGCCTTTCAAAAATATAATCTATTACAAATTATTTGAATTTTGCTTTAGGAAACAACAGAACAGCATTTTGAAGTAGTTCGTCGTTTGCGTTCGAAACTGTATAAAAACCTTCGTTCCGCCACATAGCCCGTGCAATCAAGGCCTTAATTTGGTTTTTCACAAACAGTTCAGAACGTTTCACCTCGACTTCTTTCATCTTTACTCCTACTCCTTTTGCCATATCTAGAATTTCTTTCCACTGAATATCATTTATGAGAAAATTTTTATTGAAATAGGCTAAAGTTTGCTTTTCCAACTTTTTCTTGTTCTCGATGTAGTATTTCAAAGCATACTCCCTTAGTACATCTTTATTGTACATCTCTACCAAAAAATTGGTATAAGGCATTGTATCGCGGGCCACAAAATAGTCTGGCATTATGCCTCCGCCACCATACACAGTGCGGCCACTCGAAGTTTTAAATTTGAGCGAATCGCTAAATTTGACACTATCGGCACTAAAAAACTCACCGCTTTTGTACCTTTTATATAGGTCTTTTTGATAACTTTCTCCATCGTCTTCGGCTGAATATGGTTTTTGAATACTACGACCACTAGGAATATAATAACGAGAAATGGTAAGCCTCAGTTCAGAGCCGTCGGAAAGGGGTATCGGCATTTGCACTAAACCTTTTCCAAAAGATCTTCTACCCACAATGAGCGCACGGTCATTGTCTTGCAAAGCTCCCGACACGATTTCAGATGCTGAGGCGCTGCCTTCGTTGATAAGCACAACAAGAGCTCCATTTTCAAAAAGACCATCGTTCAAATAAGACGTGTTGTATTGCTGGTCGTAACGATGATTTTTCGATTTGG
>DMUD01000260.1:13430-13951 GCA_003476475.1 Cytophagales bacterium
GTAACGATGATTTTTCGATTTGGTATATACGATGTTTTTGTTGGCTGTTAAAAATTCATCGGCAATTTTAACCGCTACATTCAAATACCCTCCAGAATTGTCGCGCAAGTCCAACACAAGGCGACGCATGCCAGCCTTTATTAATTTGTCTAGATTTTCGTGCAATTCGTGGTCGGTAGTGGCTGTAAAACGGCTCACCTTCAAATAGCCAGTAGAATCGTCCAACATGTAGCCCACATCAACGGATATGCTGGGTATCTTTTCTCTTGTAATGGTATAATCTAAAAGTTTGGACGATTTTCCTCGACTGATTTGAACTTTCACCTTAGTGCCTTTGGGACCTCTCAATCGCTTGAAAACGCCCATATTGGTGATGTGTACACCTGCCACATTTTCACCGTCAATATTCACAATTTTATCGCCCGACTGTATGCCCAGCTGCTCCGATGGCCCCCCCGAAATGGGTGCTACCACTACTATCGTATCGTGAATGATGTTAAACTCCACCCCAATTCCATCAA
>DMUD01000260.1:14216-14419 GCA_003476475.1 Cytophagales bacterium
AACTCCACCCCAATTCCATCAAAATTGCTTTCCAATTGCAATTTAGTTTGTTCGGTTTCAGACTTGGTAATGTAAACCGTGTGTGGGTCTAACTTGGCAAGCATTTTTTGGATAGAATAATCCATGAGCTTTTCTATATTGACAGTATCTACATAATCTCTGTCCACATAGGTAAGTATCTCTCGCATCTTGTTCAAACCATT
>DMUD01000260.1:14735-15512 GCA_003476475.1 Cytophagales bacterium
TGTAGGGCCACAGTATTTTTATCATCAGAAAAAAGCACAAAACCACTGAAAAGACCAATGGTTATAGAGGCCAACACTACAAAAAGAATATTTAATCTTTTCATGAGAAAAGCTATTGCTAAGTACTATATAAAACGCAAATTACGTTTTTTTCTGTTTGACTGGTTAAGATTCTTGTCATATACCTACACAAGGTTCGGTTTTCTTGTTGTCTTGAAAAAAGAAATGTGTATTTTTGGATAAAATTTGAACAAAATGAGCAAATCGGTACTCAAATTCATCTCTTTCTCTTTGTTTTTTGTCGCAATACTATCTGCTTGTGGCAGCAAATACAACAAAATCAAATTTCCAGACCCAAACGAAGGCAACTCTGAAGTGTATGGCAATGTGGGTGGCGAGGCTTTAACCGTAGCTGAACCGTCTAAAGCCGACCCTGCTGTGGGCGAAATAAGCAAAGAAGCCGCGCCAAAGTTCAGAGAACAAATAGAAGCCAGCATTCAGAAATAATCAATCTTGTTATTTTTCAACACTAAAGTCCCTTCTATATCGTAGGGACTTTTTTATTTTTGTCGATATTTCAATCCTATGCAAATAAAAGAAGTTTCCACCCCTGCCGATGTACGCGCCTTTTTGAAATTGCCTGTGCACCTTTACAGAAACGAACAAAACTGGATAAGACCATTGGACAAAGACATTGAATTCGTATTTGACAAGAAAGCAAACAAATTTTTCAGACACGGGCAGTGTACCCGTTGGATATTGCAAGACCCACTTGGC
>DMUD01000260.1:15797-17463 GCA_003476475.1 Cytophagales bacterium
TTGCAAGACCCACTTGGACAAACGATAGGGCGCGTAGCCGCCTTTATCAACAACAAAACAGCCAAATCTACCTATGTAGTGTGTGGCGGTATGGGTTTTTTCGAATGTACAAACAACCAAGAAGCCGCATTTCTGCTATTCGACACCTGTCGTAAATGGCTAGAAGAACGTGGCATGAAAGCCATGGAAGGCCCTATCAATTTTGGTGAGCGTGACAAATGGTGGGGCTTGCTGGTACAAGGATTTGACCATGAACCCAACTACTGCATGCCCTACACGCTACCCTATTACCGCAATTTTTTCGAAAATTATGGCTTTCGAGAATATTTCCGTCAGTTTACTTACCACCGTCCCGTGGAAACTCCTTTACCTCAAATATATTTTGAAAAAGCCGAACGCATTGCCCGCGACCCTCGCTATCGTTTCGAACACATCAAGAAAAAACATCTCAAAAAATACACTCAAGATTTTCAACTTGTGTACAATGCCGCCTGGACCAAACATGCTGGCGTAAAAGGTATGAGCAATGCACAAGCCTTTAATATCATGCAGCAGTTGAAACCCATATTGGATGAAGAAATAGTGTGGTTTGCCTACCACGACACCCTACCCATCGGTTTTTTTATCATGATTCCCGAACTGAATCAGCTATTCAAACATTGCAATGGCAAGTTTGGAATTTGGCAAAAACTGATATTCCTTTATCACAAATGGCGAGGCACTTGCACAAAAATGTATGGTGTGGCTTTTGGCATCATTCCACAGTTTCAAGGAAAAGGATTGGAAGGTGCTATCGTGCAAGCAGCCGCAAATATTTTACAAAAAAACCCGAAGTATACCGATTTTGAAATGAACTGGATAGGCGATTTCAATCCTAAAATGATGCACGTTGCCGAATCGGTGGGTGGCAATATTTGCAAAATACACATCACTTACCGCTTTATGTTCGACCCCAATATTCCATTCGAACGCGCACCTACCATACGCTAATCCCTATGCCAACTCGCCCTTATTCACCTGAAATACTCGTTTTTGTATTTGCCGCCTCTACACTGGCACTCATGCTAATAGTAAAAATATTGGGCTATTTCGAACAGAAAGAAAGGAATAAAAACAAAAAGTAGGTAACATGCATAAAAACCGATGGTGAGGAAGTTTGAAAATGCCCATATTTTACTTTGGCTCTTGAAAGACATGGCTTGGTATATGGGTTGGAAAACTTTAGGCACAAGCATGATTATTCCCACCGTGGCAGTTGCACTTTTCATTGCCTATTTTCAAAGACACCACATTTCCAAACTGGTGCACCACATATCGGTCGTATGTTGGATAAGTGCCAATTCCATTTGGATGCTAAGTGAGTTTTGGAGCCCAGAAGAAGCCCGCTTTCCTTCAGACTGGACTATCAAAACACCCACACTCATTTTCTTTTTTGCAGGAACTGGAATACTGATTAGCTATTACAGCTTCTTGCTTTGGAAGAGAATTTCTAAAAAAGGCTGAAAACTGAACGTTCGACAAGGAAAAATAACATTCAGCAATTTTTAAAGGCCTATTTCAACAAATCGAACACCCAAGTATTGCCTGTTTTTATAGCAAAAGAATGCACATTTTTCTCAAGCCAATTCTTGACATTGTTTTCTGCATACAACAAAGAGGTGGCAGA
>DMUD01000063.1:0-1137 GCA_003476475.1 Cytophagales bacterium
AATAATGTTTTTCGAATCAAGTACATAAAATTTGTTTGGTTTCTTGCTCATATACAAGTTTTCCAAAAGCGAGGTATCGGTCTTGGCTACCATCTTGTCCATAGCTTCGTCGCTGATACTGAAAAGTAAGGAGTCGGGCATTTGTTTATAGGGCAGCGATTTTACTGAAATCTTCAACTGAACATCTTTCAATGCAGCTCCAGTAAGCGCATCTGACACTTCCAACACCATAATAGTGGGCTGAACTGACACGAAAGAATATATATCGTCGCAACAAGTGGGACTCAACAAGGCCATGCTACCCGGCCGATTGGAGACTAAATGACCTTTGAATTTATCTTTATTCATTGGCCTGTAATAGACATCGTCTAAACTGGAATTTATTGGTTCAAGCATGTTTTCAAGATTGTCGTATTTGTTGTTACTGCCGTGTGTGCGAAACACATCAAACCCACCAAAACCAAAATGTGCGTTTGAACTGAAATACAATATATTGTTTTCAGAATCATAGTAGGGAGTGATTTCGTCTCTAGAAGTATTGACCGTGTGACCACAGTTTATTGGTTGCGCTGCTTTACCATTGGCATCTATTGCAGAATACCAAATGTCCATACCCCCATTGGAACCACGAATATTGGAAGCAAAAAACAAAACCTCGTGTTCTGCTTTGTCTATTGTAGTTTTAACAGAAAAAGGATGTGTACTGCTGTGGCCTGCATGATTGACGTGACCTTCTAATTTCCTAGGCTTAGAAAAGCCTATTTTTGTGACATTACTCACAAAAATTTGACAAATAGATTGCCCTTTTACTTTCCGACATCGTGTAAAATAAAAGCGTTTTCCATCGGGCGAATAGGAGCCATTGCCATTGTGCTCAAATTTACTGTTGATGTCTTTTTTGAGAGTGGGTTTTTGCCAAAGATTGTCCGAAAAAGTGGTTGTGTAAATTTTGGTATGATCGAAGTTTTGATCTCCATAATTGAGTAATATCACACTGTCTTTCCTAATGGAAGAAAAAAGTAACGTGCTGTCATTCTCCAAAACAGGAGAAAAGTCGGAGTAAGCCGAATTTACATTGGAACCTAGATTTGAAACATAGGCATTTTTAAATCTGTCTTTATTGTTGAGCGCAAACTC
>DMUD01000063.1:1380-6442 GCA_003476475.1 Cytophagales bacterium
CTTTATTGTTGAGCGCAAACTCACAAGAGATTACTTCTTCTTTTGCCCAAGCATGATAATTATTGCCATGTGAGTTGGGTAGGTTTTCGTTTATAAATAGTTGAAACACGCCTAATGCTTGCTCATATTTTCCATTGTGTTTTAGCGATTCACCATATTGGAAGGTGGCCGATGAAAGGTGGGCTGACCTTTTTCTGCTTTTGGGGTCTTTGTAAGCTACTACGTTACCATACCATTTTTCGGCGTTTTCATAGTCACGGGAATAAAAATAGGCCTCTGCCAATTCAAACATGTATGAATCATTTTCAGGATGTGATTGAACCAGACCGTTCAACTCGCCAATTGCGGCATAGTAGCCACCCTCTTCAATCAGTTTTTTCGCCACCAACAATTTCTTTTCATCCGAAAGACGATTGAGATCTCTACGTTGTGCAAAACCAATGCAAACTAGCAAGAGATTGAGTATTACGACGAGATATGTTTTTTTCACTTGCATGAGCTTATCTTAAAAATACTTGCATGGAACGGTTGTTTGACTAGGCAATGCTCTTTTCAAAAAGCCGACGTAGAGAAAAGAAACCTCCCAAGCTCCCACAAAATTGCGTTGATCAATCGATTCCATGTTACGCACATCGCGCAAATTGGAAACAGTCATGTCGTAACTAAATGCCAACTGATAATGACCCCACTTCAGACCAGTCATTGCGATAAATGCATCTCTAGTCCTAAACCATGTACCCATGTAGACAGAAGTAGGATTAGTCTTGTCGGGATTAAAAGTGTAAGCACCGTGCAATCCAACATTTAATTCAGTAGCCTTGGATTGGTACATCATTAAGAGATTTGGCATAATCGACCATTTTGGGTTGATGGTGTATGCTATGCCCGAATTAAAGGTGTGACGTACTGTCAAAGCTGTTTGAGTGTTTATCAAAATATTTTGTTTTGGTCGTAACACATTTCCTGCTGAATACCCTGTAAAAAGACTTAGCTTTTGATTTAAAAAAAAGTCCCAGGATAAGCCTACATTTAAATTGTAGAAACTGAATCGATTGGCATTTAATTGTTCTCCAGAGGCTATGCTTTTGTCAACCTGAAAATTGTTGTTAATTTGGTTATCAAACACTAAACTATTGGTATTTAATCCTTTCGTAACATAGCTTGGTTGAAGACCTACTGAAATCTTGTGCCTTTTTAATTGATCTAAATATTTCATTCCCGATAGCGAAACCCCTACCTGTTGGTTATTGAACAAACCATCCCCTATTTCATCGTTGATGGCCACTAAACCAAACCCCCACATATCAAAGCGAAAAGGATTTTGATAGAAATTGACATCGGCAAACATCGCCGATGTCACAAAAGAAGAGTTGATTGATTTCCATTGTTCTCGATGAATAAGCCCTACTCTAAAATCCTGCTTTATATTTCCTGTCAACGAAGGATTTAAAGTAAGTGGGGAATTGTAAAATTGCGAAAAATGAAAATCTTGCGAATTCGAATTGAATGCAACAAAAAATACACAAAAGAAGGCTGAAAATTTTATAAACTTCATGTCAACACGTTGGTTTTAGTATTTTATTCAACCATTTAATCCCGCTTATTTGAGCAAAGAAAAATTACCCTTTACTTCAATATCCACCCCCTGAGCGGTGGTCAAAACACCATAGTACACATAAGCTCCGATAGGCTGAGGCTCTCCATTTAGTTTGCCATCCCACAATAAATATCCTCTTTTCAAATCGTCTAGTTCCAGTTTTCCATCAATACGATGAATTACTTCGCCCCAGCGATTAAAAATTTCAAATTGCTTGATTTCTTTTATGCCCTTACCTACTGCCATCCAAATGTCGTGCAATCCATCTTCATTGGGAGTAAATGCTGTTGGTATTACAAAATAGCTGTTGGCATCTAGTTTCATGGTCGCTGTATCGGTACACCCCCCCTCGGCACTCACAAAAAGTGAAATATTGTACATGTTTTTTTCAATTGGGTGAGGTGGTGGAAAATAGGGATAAACATGTTCAATATCGAAACTTGTAGCTCCTTGTGGAGATTCCATTACTTTTCCGTCGCCCATGGTCCAACGCCAGTATTTCACGTTTTGTGAAGTCTCGTTAAAGAGTATTGGTTCATTTGCAAGATATTCCTTGTCATTGGTAAGTTTTGCTACAGCATCAAAATCGACCGAAGGCTGCACATTCACTACCGCAACAACACCTTGTATAGTGCTTGTACATTCATTCGAATCCTTGACTGTAAGCTGTACAGGAAAACTTTTGGTTGAGTTAAGAGGATATTGGTATTTGTGTAGCTGGGTGTTTTCACCAGTAAAGGTGGTGTCGTTTTTACTGTCATCACCATAGGTCCAATAATACTCTTTTATGAAACTTGTGGGTTCGGCTGCCAAAGATTTGCTACCATCAAGGAGGGATATAGCTCCATAACATACCGTATCCACTGAAAGATTGGCATGTGGAATGGGCTTCACAGTTTGGGTGGTTTTTGCAAAACCAACACAGCCATATTTGTTCACAAGTTTCGCTTTAATCACATAGGTGCCCGCCTGGTTTTGGACAACACTCAAAGGTTGAGTTGCGGGGTTGCCTTTGTCGTCGATAAAAGAAGAATCTTGTTTTGAGTTGTATGACCAATATACTGAATCAGAATCAGCATCGAGACCAGCACCCCAAAAAGGACCGCCCTTTGAAACCACGGGAAACAAGTTTTCATCTAAACAAGATACAGGGTCGGGTGTGGAAACCACCAAACCATTCACATCCAGTTTTTCGTTGGCAACTTTTATAGTAGTACTGTCTTTACATTCTAAAGAATTGTTGGTGAACTTGTACGAATAGTTCAGTTTCAAGACATAAGGAGGATAGGTTTTTATAAGTGACGATCTGTCGGTGGCTACAATATCGAGTTTTCCTGTGTTGTACTCAAACAATGTTGAGGAAGAATTGATCGGTTTCCCAGTAGGGCTCAAAAATGTCCATTTCCAAGTAGAGGGTTCTAACAAAATATTGGTACTGCTATCGGTAACAGAAGAACGATATCTCTTGTCTTTAGTCTCAAAACATTGATTGGAATCGGCCAAACTTGTGATACTGTATTTCAACTGACTGGCCACTAACCATGAAATATTTTTAGTAATATGACACACATTGGCGGGCTTCCTTGGCACAACTGGAGCTGTTTGAGGTGATTTTAGCCTTTCAAAGTTTTTGGTCGTATCGGGTTCGTTATAAAAAATAGTTTGCCTTGCGATGTAATTCTTACTCGGGAAAAGCAAAGAAGAGGTCAGTTTGGCACTTTGGTCTTGAAAGGTTTTGTTAAACACGACTTTGTCGGGTTTGTCGTATATGGATGATAAGGTGTCTTTATATCTGAAATACCAAGAGTTTATATACTTGCTTTTTGTACCAGTAAGCAAAACGTTCTCTCCAAAACAAGCTTCTGTTTTGGAGAGCTTGAATTCGCTAGTGTCGGGCTCACTCAAATACACTTTGAAAACAGTGCTTTTCACACAGCCAGTAGAATCAGTAACGGTAAGCCTAACATCGGCTTCGTCCAAATTTTTATCGTTGGCATCGTACACATGATTGGCAAAACCGATGGTGGTCACAGAATCGCCATCGCCCATATTCCATACTGCTTTTGTGATGGGCCAATGATACTTAGGTGTATTGAAAGCATCGTCGTTCAACTTTAAAGTATCACCCACAAAACAATAATATTTTTTTACGGATATACTTGGATTTCCTTGCTCTGAAATACTAATTGGCTCAGAGATTGCCACAGAGGTATCTGCGGTACATCCTAAAGTGTCGCTAACCTCAAACTTTATCGATGAGGCGACAAGAGGTCCTTTAAACGGAGCATTGACGGTAATGGTGGAATCTACCTTAACAATAATGCTATCTGAATATCCAGTACGTGTAAGCAACACATCTAAACTCGGTTTTCGGTCAAATGCCAAACCAATGGCTTTGGCTCCAAAAACAAAACTGGTATCGAGCATTTTATCGGTACACTTGAAATAAAAGTCTTCATAACCTTTTAAAATGACGGGCTTTGGATATACCATTACATTTTTCTGCACTTCACTTACACAACCTGCACTATTTTGCACTTGCATCTTCACATTGTACAATCCAGCAGTTTTTACCTTGAAACCATATTTTGCTCCTTTTGCGCTTGGCGAACCAATTAATTTGTCGTCAAGAAAATATTTTATTCCTGCCGTTGCTACGCTACAAGTGGTGGTGTCACTTGTGGAATCCTGAACAAACAAATCATTTTCACCATGTTGCACACACGTATCGATAACCGCAAAATCAATAGGCGTTTTGTCGCAAATATGTACTATTTTGGTAACCGAGCCATCGCAATCATCGCCCGAGGAAATGGTCATGGTAACCTGGTAATCGCCTGATGCAGGAAATTTGTGCTTGGCTACAGCCACTGTGTTGGTGTCGTTTGAAGAGCCATCGCCATAATTCCACACCCATTTTTTGGTGGTGCCAATAGGTAATGGCCTTGTGCCAATGTCGCCCAAAGATATGTCATAGAAAGTGGTGAGGGAATCGACACAATAGCGATCAAATGCAAAATTTACAGAAGTACTAAAGCTTCTTTGCATGGTGAAAACGCAATTTTTAGCATCCGTCACTTTCACTACATATTTATTTGGCGAGGAAATGGGTATGGTGTTGCTCTGCAAGCTGGTAGTGTTCCATTCATACTTGTAAGGTGGCGTACCACCTGTTATATTGGCCGTTAAAAATACTTGCTTGAAACAAATCAAAGTCAAATCGGATCTTACATTGAAAAGCCCCGTTGGTCTCGGAGAAACCATTACATATATGTTTTTGACTGCTTTGCCCGTAGGACACAAATCATCAAACAAAGTAAGGTTTATAGTCCTATCTTCTGAAAAATCAACAATCTTGTTCAATTTAAAAACTGCACTTCCAGGTGTTTTAATCACCTGCGATTCCGACAAACCTCCCCATGAAGATTTGTTGTTCCATGTAATATCCAAATTTGCGGTTGGGTG
>DMUD01000019.1 GCA_003476475.1 Cytophagales bacterium
TTAGTTTTTTTATCCAGCTCCATCAAATTTCCTTTTTGATCATAAGCTTTAACAAGATTTATATTTTTAGAAAACTCACGTACTAAATAAGAACCGGGAGCCCAAACAGGTAATTTTAGATCAATTTGCTTTTCCTTAAAATCTGTAAGGACCATTTCGACTTCAAAATAATGATTCTGAGGCTTTGGCATCCGAAGATTGTAATGTATCGATTGAGCCTCAACTTTTAGAAAAGATATAAAGAGGGTTATAAAAACTATTTTTTTCATTTTACAGTAATTTTTGATGCAACAAGTTTTGCTTTTTTAATTAATTGTTCAACATTTTCAGTTCCATATGCAAGTGCTACTCCCATTCTTCTGTAAGAGCGAGTTGTAGGCTTTCCAAAAATTTTAAAATCTGTTTTAGGAATCAATGCTGCCGCTTCAAAACCATTAAATTCAGGTTCGTTTTCTGATTGCTTATCTGCTAATATAACTGCACTTGCACCATTTTGACTTAAGGATATTTCAGGAATTGATAAACCTAAGATTGCTCGTGCATGCAATTCAAATTGGGAGAAATTTTGCGTGTTTGCTAATGTTACCATTCCGGTATCGTGAGGACGAGGAGATAACTCTGAAAAATAGGCCCCTTCTTTGGTAATGAAAAATTCAACACCCCAAATTCCAGCTCCACCTAATGCTTTGGTTACTTTTTGAGCCATTTCCTGAGCTTCAGCTAAATAAACTGGATTCATTGGCATCGGTTGCCAACTTTCTTGGTAATCGCCGCGTTCTTGACGATGACCAATGGGCGGGCAAAATAAAGTAGGCCCTGATTTTTGCGTCACGGTCAAGAGTGTAATTTCATAATCGAAATTGATGAAACCCTCAACAATCACTTCTTTGAGATCACCTCGAGAACCTTCCATGGCATAATGCCAGGCGCGCTCGATGTCAGCTTCGGTTTTAATAACCGATTGCCCCTTACCCGAGCTTGACATCAAGGGTTTTACTACACAAGGCAAGCCACAAAACGAAACGCCTGCTTGAAGCTCTTCAAGAGAGGTCGCATATTGATAAGGCGCAGTACGAACACCTAAATCTTTGGCAGCTAAATCTCGGATAGCCTTGCGATTCATGGTGTAGTTAGCAGCTTTAGCACTCGGTACTACTTGAATGCCTTGTGCTTCGTACTGATAAAATTGTTCAGTTCTAATTGCTTCAATTTCGGGAACGATGATGTCGGGTTGGTGCTTCTCTACAACCCTATCGAGGGCTGTTCCGTCTAACATATTAATCACCTCAAATGCATCGGCTACTTGCATAGCGGGTGCCCCAGGGTAACTATCAACCGCAATAATGGTCTGACCATATCGTTGTGCTGCAATTACAAACTCTTTACCGAGTTCGCCAGCGCCTAAGAGTAGAATTTTGAACTTCATAAGACAAATGTAAGCAAACAGCGAGGATTTTGTTATTTTTGACCAACAGAGATGAGCAGTATAGCAGCAGAAATTAAGCACTTTGACCCGATAGACCTCCGCGAAATGGCCGATGTGAATTTAATGAATCGCATTGATACCAAATTTGCCTTTCGCCAAGACGACCTCCTGCGTTTTCTGCCCATACTCTCTGGCGATTACCGCGCACTCAAGGTAGAAGGTACTATGTTGCCACACTACGAGAGCCTATATTTCGACGACGCCTCGTTTTCTTTTTTTAGAGATCACCACAACGGCAAAGCAGATCGCTTTAAAGTTCGCATCCGCAAATACGTCGAATCCAACATCCATTTTCTCGAAATCAAGCACAAAATCAAAGGCAGAACTGACAAAAGACGCATTCTGACCAATGATTTCAATGAACTAAAAGAAGAAAAAGAGCGCGATTTCTTGCGACGACAACTCAATGAAGACACGCAATTACAACCTACCATGTGGAATGCTTTTCAGCGTATCACACTCGTTTCCAAAACGAGCAAAGAAAGACTCACGCTTGACTTCAATATCAGTTTCCACATGGGAGAAATCAAACGCAACTTTCATCAATTGGTCATTGCAGAACTCAAGCAAGAAAACCTCGACCGCAACTCTCCTTTTTACAGACTGATGAAAAAGGAACACATCAGACCATACAGACTTTCTAAATATTGTATCGGAAGCGTAGAAATCTACGGTAACGAAGTACTTAAATTCAATCGCTTCAAAAAGAAGCTCCTCTTTTTAAATAAAATCAACCATGCTAACTGACTTATTTTTCTTACTCCCGCTCAAAAAAGCCATTTCACCCAATACCATCACCTGGTTCAGCGAAGACTTTTACGGTTTGCTCATGCGTTTTGGCATCAACCTATTCTTTTTGACCATTCTTATCCGTGTACTGTATTATACCAAAACCCGCCGCAAAGACTACCTCTTTACTTACTACCTGATTGGCACAATCACCTTCTTTTTGTGCTTTGGCCTGATGCAAATGGACATCGACACCGGAATGGGCTTGGGTCTATTTGCTATTTTTGGCATTATTCGCTACCGAACAGATGCCATTGAAATCAAAGAAATGACTTACCTGTTTATGGTCATTGGCATCAGTGTTGTCAATGCTTTGGCCTCTAATGAACTGAGT
>DMUD01000030.1:0-1182 GCA_003476475.1 Cytophagales bacterium
AAAACTGCAGCATGTTGTGGCGGGCGGCTAGGTAAAGTCTTTTGACCATTAAAGAAGAATCGCTTTCGTGTGCCAAAATTCCTTCCAGTCCCGCTACCAGCGAGCCCGCAAATAGGGTATCTTCCATGTTGAAATTGCCACGCCACCCCGAACAAAGCACCAACACGTCTTTATTTTGTTCTGAAAGGTATTTGATAAGCGATGTTTTGTTCAGAAAAGCACCAATCAAGATTTCGTCTGCCTCTTTCGATTTGGCAATGGCCAAAGTGCCGTTAGTGGTGGTCACGACCAGCGTTTTGTTTTTGAAAGAAGAATCCATGTACGAGAAGGGCGAGTTGCCCAAATCGAAACCATCGGCTGTTTTCCCGTCGCGCTCGGCAGCGGCCAGAAAACCTCTGTTTTTATAAGCCATGCACTCTTCCAAAGTAGCCACGGCGATAATGCTTTTAACCCCATTGGCAAAGGCGGTGGTCATGCAAGAAGTGGCGCGCAATACGTCCACTACAACCACTATTTTTCCTTGTAGCGGATATAAATGTAAAAGATCGGGGCTTATGCAAACATCGATGGAGTTCATGTTGGTATTCGTATTGTTTTTTCGTCTCTCAAAATATTGCGCAGTAAGAAATATGAACTACGCCTTACCAATAAAAGGGGGTTTCACTACGGTGGCTTTAATGCTTTTGTC
Source organism: Cytophagales bacterium (assembly GCA_003476475.1). Taxonomy (GTDB): domain Bacteria; phylum Bacteroidota; class Bacteroidia; order Cytophagales; family UBA9547; genus UBA9547. The sequence continues at coordinate 689 of DMUD01000030.1, forward strand.
CCGAATGGAAATGCCTATTTCAGTGCCAGTTTTGGCAAATTCGGTGGGCACATAGCCCATTCCAATTCCTTGGTTTAGAAGGGGAGAAATAGAGCCCGACGTTACTTCTCCTATTTTGTTTCCTGCGTTGTCTAAAATGGGGTAATGGGCACGAGGAATGCCCCGCTCTTCCATTTTGAAACCGACCAGTTTTTTGGCTACGCCGTTTTCCTTTTGCTTCTTCAATTCTTCCGAATTCACAAAGGTTTTATTGAATTTGGTTATCCAACCCAGTCCCGCTTCAATGGGCGAGGTATTGTCGTCGATGTCGTTTCCGTACAGGTTGTAGCCCATTTCCAGGCGCAAAGTGTCGCGCGCGCCCAACCCGATGGGTTTTATTCCAACATTTTTTCCTGCTTCCATGATGGCATCAAAAACGGCTTCGGCTTGTTCGTTTGGCACATATATTTCAAAGCCTCCGGCACCTGTGTATCCCGTAGCCGAAATAATGACCT
>DMUD01000030.1:1481-5291 GCA_003476475.1 Cytophagales bacterium
GACCTCTTTTACATTTGCAAAAGTGGCCGCTTCGAAAGTATAGTACGTCATGGCGGCCAAATTTACACTAGTTAGCGATTGCAGGGCATCTGCCGCTTTGGGGCCTTGCACTGCAAAAAGGCAAGTTTTCTTGGAAATGTCTTCCAGGTGGGCACCAAAAGTGTTGTGTTTTTTTACCCAATCCCAATCTTTCCCTATGTTGCTGGCGTTTACCACCAATAGGTATTTTTCATCGTCAAATTTGTACACGAGCAAATCGTCCACTATTCCACCATTTTCGTTGGGGAAACAAGAATATTGCACCTTGCCGGGGCTAAGTTGAGAGGCATCGTTGCTGGTTACATACTGAATTAGTTCTAACGCGTGCGGCCCTGTAACGAGAAATTCGCCCATGTGCGAAACATCAAATATGCCCACGCCTTGTCTTACACATAGGTGTTCTTCCACATCGGAAGTATAACGCACCGGCATCTCGAATCCTCCGAAAGACACCATTTTGGCGCCCAAGGCAACGTGTTTTTCGTGAAGGGGGATGCGGGTCAATTCCATATAGCAGATATTTTTCGGTTTGGAAATAGTATTCTCTTAGAAAAATATGGGCGCAAAGGTAGGAAAAAATGCCATTCTATCCTTGTGCGTGCTATTGTGTGAGTAGTTGCATAAAAATAGTTTCAGCTCTTTGCACCCATTCTTGAAACTCGTTTTGGCGGTTTTTGTGGCGTGGAATGTACTCCATCAAAAGTGAAATGTCGAACTTGTCGTGGCTTATTCCAGCACCTGCTTTCGTGGCGTCGAGCGAATTGCAAAGCTGCTCGTAATGGTGTGCAGTGGGTACCATCAAAATAGGTTTTCCCCAATACATGGCCTCGCATATCGACTCGAAACCAGCGGTGCTCAAATAGCCTGAACAAGTTCTCATGTGTTCCACAAAACGTTCGTCGTTTAGTTGGTAAAACACAAGGTTTTCGTGTGGGCAGTAGGGGTCTTTGGCCTCTTTTTTGTCCCAAAAGCATACCAGTGAAATGTGTTTGTGCCGGCTGTGCCAGGCAATAATGTCTTCGGCATACCCTTCGTTTACCATGTATCCCAATAGAAAATTTTTGTCTTCCGATTTTTGCGAAAGCACTTCATTTCTAAGCAGTGGTGGCACCACATACAATCGCTTTTTGGGTTCGTGTGGCATGGTCACAAAAGACAAGCCCAGATTCAAATCCGATTTGGATGTTGTAATCCTAGTATGCAAACGCAGTAAGTTTTTTTCAATTTTTCGTTTACGCGTAAATTCAAACCCCGAGTGTTCGAACAATAATTGGTGTCCAACACACACAAACTTGAATTTTCTTTTATCCTTGTAGCAAAAGGAGTAAATACCAGCCAATAAATCGTAAAAATTGACCACCACATGCGGCTGGTGCTGCTGCACAGTTTGGTCTATCACGTGCAGGTTCGACCAAAAAGTCCGGCTTTTCATCAAGTTCACTCGAAAGGATTCTGCAATTCTCAATCCTTTCTTTTTGCTATCCAGCACAAAATTTGGGCTTTCGAAACCAATGACTTTACTCTTTATTTTTTCGATAAAAAAATGGGGAATTTCCCTTCTAGCACTTTGTCCCACGAGCACAGCTTTTACCTCGTGCCCATTTTGCACCAACATGTTTCGAAGCGAAATGGCCTGTGTCATGTGTCCGCGACCCTCTCCTTGTACTATAAAAACAAAATGCATGCAGAAGCTTTGCCCAAATTTCAGAAACAATAATTGGAGTTAAGACAAGAAATTGTTTTCCTTTTGTTAAGATAAAAAAATTTAACGACTAATAAATTCTATGAACGATTGGATATTGGGTGATAGATGCACGTTTTTCTTTTTTGTTTTTATCGAGGCTAAGTGGTAACCCGAAACGATGTGTGTGATGTTTGGCATACAGTTTGCAGCATTTTCAACTAGCGTATGGAGGTCTTGTTCGCCCAAAGTGGTAATAATGGTGAAAGTAAAGTCGGGTTTGCACAAATTGCAGGCATCGCACAAGTCGGCAAAAGGGAGAGATTGGCCAAAATAAAACACGCGATAGCCTCTGGATTTCAGGATATAATGGGCCAAAAGCAGTCCTACTTCGTGAAATTCAGTTGAGGGTAAATAAAGCAAGAATCGCTTGGTGTTAGATGAAAAATGGTGTGGGCAACTGTCTATGGCTACTATGATTTTTTGTCTTATCAGGTGCAGAATAAAGTGTTCTTGATAGGGGTTTAAACTTCCTACTTGCCACAAAAGGCCAATTTTACTCAAAAAGGGATAAATGACATGGATCATGGCATTTTCCAAGCCAAACTGCTGTACACATCGTGAGATGGTTTTTTCAAAATGCTCTTCGTCCAATTCCAACATGCTTACCATCAAAGAATGCACGTGCACAGGATATTCAATATTGTCTTGCGCCAGCTCTAAGACTTTTTCGCTTAGGCTTGCATTGTTCATGCTGGCAATTTTCGAAATTTTATACCCCTTTTGGTTTAAAAACGAAATGTTGAGGATTTTTTTCAAATCGTTGTCGTCGTATAAACGGATGTTGGTATCCGTACGGTGTGGTTCTATGATTTTGTATCGTTGCTCCCAAATGCGTAGTGTGTGTGCTTTTATACCTGAAATTGTTTCCAAATCTTTGATAGAAAAAGTATTCAAAACGTATGAGTTTATTTATTTAAGTATAGAGACAACCTGTACACATAACATGACTATTCAAGAAAGGTTTGAAAGGCGGTGGTTTAGCAGAAAAACAAACAAAAATCAATGCTACGCACTGGATACAATTGGATTATTATTTCAGATGCTTTTTATTCGTGTTTGAAATTGCGATGGTCCTTTTTAGTTTAACAGTAAACATTGATACCGAAATAGAAGAGGATTGGCTGGAATGGATGCGTCAAACCTTTATTCCAAGCCTATGGCTCACAGGATTCTTTCAGGAAAAACGATTTTTACGGCTTCTTGGCGACCATGAACAAGGCGGTAGCACCTATTCCCTGCAACTTACGCTCGACCAGTTGGACAAAATGAAACAGTTTGAAGCCCTTCATCTTCAAGATTTTAGGGAAATTCTGTATGGCAAATATGCGGGTCGGTTAGTCGATTTTTACACCATTTTGGAAAAAGTGGATATTTAAAATGTCTTTGGTAGAAGTGAAGTGATTAGATTTTCAGGCATAGAATCGGTCTTTGGTGGTTGAATTTGTGTGGTATGGCCTCAATTTCAGGCATAAATTAAACGTTTTGTAGTTTCATGTTACTTTGATAAAGACGAATAATACGTCTTACTCCTAAGTGTTTCCCAACCACGCATTTTTCAGTTTTTGACTATATTTGACAGGTATATCTTTATGTTGAAATTCAGTATCCAGACCATCACCTAAGCCTATTTTTCACTCATTTTATCTCGATAACGGTTTTTTTTAAAAGATGAATGCTAAACAAATTGATTGGATAAATATTTTACTAATGCTAGTGGCATTGGTTATTGCAAAAAAAATGCCATTTGAATTGTTTCTATTTTCATACGCTGTATTTGGCCCATTGCATTACCTCACCGAAATCAATTGGTTAAGGGACCGAAATTATTTTTCCAAAACGAGTAATATAGTGTGGATAATGCTCATTTTGGCTCTTTTCATCAGCATTAATCCAATATTTAATATTTTGGCAATAGGGGATAATACCAAAGATATCTTTGGTTTTTGGTTGGATTCTCCGTTTCAAATATGGATTAATAAATGGAGTCCTGCCTTTGTTTTGATGGCTTTTGCAGCTTCAATTGCCTT
>DMUD01000030.1:5609-6750 GCA_003476475.1 Cytophagales bacterium
TACTAATAAAATCTGGATTGGATTGGTTGGGAGTATAATTGGTGCTATCGCTGCCTTTTTTTTGTTACAAATTAAATTGACGTGGCTTTGGATAGCCATTTTTACACCCACTTTGGTTCATGTTTATGTATTTACTGGGTTTTTTATGTTGTATGGAGCCCTTAAAAACAAAAGTATTCCAGGCATTATCTCGGTAATAGTCTTAATTGCTTGTTCAGTATATATTCTAAGTTCATCTACAAAAAGCTTCAATTATCCAAGTGAATTAACTCTTCAACGTTTTGATGAAAGCACATTCAATAATATCGTAGAGTTTTTTAGGGAATTTATTGGAATGGAAAACAGATTTATTGGAAATGTGAATGTTTCTTACATCAAAGTATTGACCTTTATTGCCTTTGCCTATACTTATCATTATTTAAATTGGTTTTCTAAAACGTCGTTGATAAAATGGCACGAGATTAATACCAAAAAGTGGCTTTTAATTTTAATGGTTTGGGCTATCTCCATATCCTTGTATTCGTTCAATTATAAGCTTGGATTTGCAATCCTTTTTTTACTTAGTTTTCTTCATGTTTTTCTCGAATTTCCTTTAAATGTGATCAGTATAAAAGGAATAATTCAAGAATTGCTATTGAGGTTTAGATAAATGAATAGTTGGGACAATTATTCTCATACCTCATATCCATGTACCGAATGGCATAAAATTGGGAGCGCTACGATTGCGAAATATGTAGGAGGGTTGTGGTAGTAGTGTTTAAGACCACAACTGATAGATAGCGAAACTACTTAAATAGGCAACAGTAGTCATGAAAATAAATTGAATAATTGCCCATTTCCAACCGCCCGTTTCCCTTTTTGTAACTGCTATGGTGCTAATACATTGAAGTGAAAAGGCATAAAACACCATAAGCGAAACAGCCACAGGAATAGTGTAAATGGGTTTGCCATTGGCATCCTTGGCTTGCAGCATTTTTTCTCGCAATGTTTTGGTGTCTTCCTCGTTTCCAATGCTGTAAATAGTACTCATGGTACCTACAAAAACTTCTCTAGCAGCTAACGAGCTCAACAATGCAATCCCTATTTTCCAATCGTATCCAAGAGGGCGGATGGCAGGTTCTATAAATTTTCCAAATTGGCC
>DMUD01000030.1:7049-9287 GCA_003476475.1 Cytophagales bacterium
GCATACGAGGCTTCTAATTTTTCGGATGCAAGTCTTGACTCTATCTCGGAAGCGGTTAAGCTATTGACTATGGGGTGCGATATATATTTTTGTTCTAGTTTTTCAAACGAATTCGAAGGGCCGTAAGAGCCTAAAAACCAAAGCACTACCGATACGGCCATGATTACTTTTCCTGCCTCAGATACAAAATCGCGCGACTTGTTTATCATTGAATAGTAAATGTTTCGCCACACTGGCCATTTGTACACGGGCAGTTCCATAATGAAATAATTTTTCTCCGTTTGTCGTATGATTTTGTTTAGCAAAATGGAAAATAGCACCGTGGCCAAAATTCCCAAAAGGTACATTCCAAGCAACAAAAGCCCTTGCATGCTTATGAAACCCAAAAAATAATTTTCATCTACAATAAGTGAAATGAGGATGACATACACTGGCAACCGAGCCGAGCAGCTCATAAACGGAGTGACCATTATCGTAATGAGCCTTTCTTTTTTGTTTTCGATGTTTCGCGTCGAGAGGATAGAAGCCACCGCACAAGCCATGCCACCTATCAGTGGTACTACCGATTTTCCGTTTAGACCCAAATTTCGCATTAGTCGGTCCATAATAAAACTTACCCTAGCCATATAGCCAGAATCTTCCAAAATGGTGAGAAAGGCAAATAAAATCATGATTTGAGGCAGAAATACGACCACGCCACCCAGTCCTGGAATGATGCCGTTGGCTACTACATGACTCAATATTCCTTCTGGCCAAACCGACAAAACCGACAATGAACCCCAATTGAAAATGGACTCAATCCAATTCATGGGGTATTGGGCAAGGGTGTAGATGGCTTGAAACAAGAAAAAGAAGGTGAGTAAAAAAATGGCAAACCCATACACCTTGTGAGTGAGTATTCTGTCTATTTTCAAGCTGAACTCTTTGCCTACAGCTTTTGTGTCAATTTTTTGAACTGTTTCCAAAATTTCTTCGATACGAGCGTAGCGTTCCAAAGAATCGTCAGATTGGTGTTTTTGGGCATCAAAACCCAATCCTTTTGTCAACATTTGCATGCTGGCTTTTTCGTTTCCCAACAAATTTGGTTGTTCAGAAAGTAAGGTGTTGGCGTAGTAATTTTTTATCCCGGTTACTTTTTCGACTGCATCGGCCAATGATTTTTCGGCCATGTTGGAGGGAAAGTACGAAGTGCGTGGCAAAGGATGGGTTTTTTGAACACATTCGATCAAATCAATCACTCCCTTGGCTTTTCGTGCGTTGACGGCCACCACGGGAACCAGCATTTTTCTGGAAAGTAGTTCAATGTCTATCCGAAGGCCTTTGTTTGTAGCCACGTCCAACATATTTAGCGCGATAACCACAGGGAGTTCCAAATCGATGAGCTGGGTACACAAAAGCAGACTTCGCTTCAAGTTGCTGGCATCGGCTACAAAAATAATTTTATCGTATTGGGCTTTTTTGATGTTGGATAAAATGGCTTGTACCGAAACATTCTCGTCTTCTCCTTTCGGATGCATGGAATAAAAGCCTGGCAAATCGGTAATTGAGAGTAGTGTATCATTTGCCAATACTACTTCTCCAGTTTTTTTTTCTACAGTTGTGCCCGGAAAATTGCCGGTGCGTTGTTTGAGTCCAGTAATAGCATTGAACAAGGTGGTTTTGCCCGTATTGGGATTTCCTGCCAGTGCTATGTTCATTTTTTCGCTCATTCAAATGCGTTTAATAAGAACAGTTTCAGCATCTACTTTTCGAATACTAATGGTAGAGCCAGCCACTTGTATGGCCATAGGGTCTCCTAGGGGGGCAATGAAAGCCATTTTTATTTTTTCTCCAGGAAAACAACCCAAGTCGAGCAATTTTAGATACACCTCTTGGTTGTCAATGCGTTGAATGATGGCTTCTTGTCCTAAATGTAGTTGGGCTAGGTTCATAATTCGCCTTGCAATTTAGATAAAGTCTAAATAAAAAGAAATGTTTAAGGTCATACAAAAAGAGCGCGCATGCCCATGGGCATGCGCGCTCTTTTGCAACAGAAGTTTTGTTTCAGGCAATACGGTTTTGCCAGCTTTTCACAATCTCTTCTATGGTATCTTTTAGGCTTTTGGTAATATCCCAACCAGGGAAATGCGCTTTCATTTTGCGCAAATCGGAATAATAGCAAATGTGGTCACCCTCGCGGTTCTTGTCTACATACACATATTCCATTTTTTTGCCACTTATGCTTTCAGAAATGCTGAA
>DMUD01000030.1:9660-13243 GCA_003476475.1 Cytophagales bacterium
TGCGTGGCGTTTGGATAAAGAAGTCGATAAAGCGCGCTACGTCGTACGAATGGATGTTGTCGCGCACTTGTTTTCCTTTATATCCGTAAATGTTGTAGGTTTTTCCTTCCAAATTGCATTTAACCAAATAGCTCAGGAACCCATGAAGTTCTACTCCTGTATGGTTGGGGCCTGTAAGGCAACCACCACGCAAGCACGCAGTAGGAATATTGAAATAACGCCCATATTCTTGCACCATCACATCGGCAGCTACCTTCGATGCGCCAAAAAGGGAATGTTTGGATTGGTCGATGGTGAAATCTTCTGCAATACCGTGGGTATAAGTCGTGTCGTCATAATCCCAACGGGTGTCCAATTCTTTCATTTTTATGCTGTTTGGCGCATCGCCGTACACCTTGTTGGTGCTCATGTGTACAAAAGGGCTTTCTGGGCAATGTTGCCTAACGGCCTCAAGCAGGTTTAGCGTACCCACTGCATTGGTATCGAAATCGTCGAAAGGGATGGCGGCGGCCCGGTCGTGGCTGGGTTGTGCAGCAGTGTGCATGAGGTAGTCGGGTTTCAATTGCTTTATCAAGGCAAGAATACCTGTCCTGTCGCGCAAGTCAACTTCGTGGTGCTCAAAGCCCTTGATGCTGTCTGCCAATCGCTGTTGGTTCCAGCGCGTGTCCCCTTGCGGACCAAAGAACACCGCACGTTGATTGTTGTCAAGACCATGTATTTGGTAGCCTTTATGGGCGAAATACATACAAACTTCAGAACCGATTAGGCCAGAAGAGCCAGTAACAAGTATTTTTTTCATAATGACATATATCCTCTCAAACGAAAAATTTTAATATCCAAAACTATCAAAAATTGCGGTGATTCAACTTAAAACATTAATTAGCCCCTAGCCCTGATATCCCAACTTGTTCAACACATTCGACTTGCTGCGCCAGTCGGGTTCTACTTTTACCGACTGCTCCAAATAAATTTTTTTACCAAAAAATGCCTCTAAGTCTTGCCTAGCAGTCACCCCCAATTTTTTGATGGCTTCGCCCCCTTTGCCTATCAAAATTCCTTTCTGTGTATCTCTTTCCACCAAAATCAAGGCCGAAATGACGATAATGTCGTCTTTTTCTTTAAATCCCTGAATAACCACCTCACTGCAATACGGAATTTCTTCCTTGTATTGCAAAAAAATCTTTTCACGTATTATCTCTGAGGCAAAAAAACGTTCAGTGCGGTTGGTGTATTCTTCTGTATCGAAAAAAGGGGGGTGCTGAGGAATATATTCTAAAATAGCCGATTTCAGTTCTTCTATACCAGATTGGTTCAAGGCCGAAATACAAAAGCAAGCTTTCGGTCGCAATAGGCTGTACCAGTGTTGGCGTGTTTCTTCTACTCGGTTTTGTCCTTCTTTTTCTAAATCTATTTTGTTGATAATCAGAATCAGGGGTGCTTCTGCTTTGTTGATGCGCCTTAGGACGGTTTCGTCAATTTCTCGTTCAAAAAGGTCGGCTACAAACAAAATCAAATCGGCGTCTTCTACACTACCCGTCACAAAATCCATCATGGCTTGGTGCAACTGGTAGGCAGGCTTCAATATGCCGGGTGTGTCGGAATAGGCCACTTGAAAGTTGGGCCCGTTCCAAATGCCCATAATGCGGTGGCGGGTAGTTTGGGCTTTAGAAGTAACGATTGAAAGTTTTTCACCCATCAGGGCATTGACCAACGTAGATTTTCCCACATTTGGACGACCCACTATGTTTACAAATCCAGCTTTGAAATCGTTTTCTGGTACAGGCATTTACAAAGATAAGCATAATTTGAAGTACATTTTGAAACAAAACACAACAGTGTTGTTTGCATTAATTTGTTTCATCAAAAAATAAATGATATTTTCGATGAAAAAACGAGAAATGTCTCTCATTGAACTCATCTCCTCTCATTCTAGCCAATTGCCTGAAACACTTCAAAAAGAGGTCTTAGATTTTATAGATTTTTTGAACACAAAACGTATTATCGAATCAAAAGAGAATGCTCATTTTGCCCAATTTTCATTGTCACAAGCTTTAAAAGACACAGAAAGTGAAGACTTTTCTAATTATGAAATGGTAAAATTTAAAGAAAAATGGAAATGAAAAGAGCTGGTGACGTGGTGGTTTTTCGTTTTCCTAATTCCAATTTTTCTAAAAGCAAATCCCGTCCTGCAATATTGTTGAAAAAATTACCATATGGTTTCGACGATTGGTTAATTTGTATGGTTACAACGCAATTGGATTTGTGTATCGATGGTTTCGATGAGGTAATCAAAACAGAATCAGATGATTTTACACAATCAGGCCTCTTGAGCACAAGTGGGATAAGAATAACAAGACTGGCTGTAGTAGAAGGGCAGATTTTAGTGGGTAAGATTGGTGAAATTTCATCTCAAAGATTGAACCGAATAAAACAGAATTTATCGACTTGGTTTAATGAGTAACAGATTTCTAAAGTGCTGCAATATAGGTTTGATGTTCGAAATTTCTTTTTTCGGGCGCCTGTTCGAACAACCCAAACACAGCCGACCCTGAACCACTCATGGCGGCATACCAAGCTCCCATGTCGTAAAGTTGTTGTTTGATGTCGGCCAAAAGTGGGTGTTTTGGAAAAACAGTTTCCTCAAACTGATTTTTTAAACCGCTTTTCCAATCTTTTTTGCTTTGCAACAACTCCTTCAAGTCGCCCTCAAAAGACCTGGGTTGCACCTGACCAAAGGCATCGGCAGTAGAAACATGCAAAGGCGGACAGACAATCACAATATGTTGACCTTTCAAATCCAAGTTCACCTGCTGCATCAGTTCGCCTCTACTAGTGGCAATACAGGCACCATTCCGTATAAAAAAGGCACAGTCGCTACCAAGCTGTGCCGCATAGTCTTCAAGACTGTTTGTGTCCAAATGCAATTCAAAAACGTCGTTCAGTAACTTCAAGCCAAAAGCCCCATCGGAAGAACCACCGCCTAAACCTGCCCCCATGGGCACTATCTTATGAAGATGTATTCTTGCGTTTGGCACTGCATGGTCGCGCTTCAATAGTTGATAGGCTTTTACACACAAATTGTCTTGGACATTTCCCGGCACCTGCAAGCCCGTTTGTACAAACTCAAATTCTTTTTGGGGCACTATTTCTAGCACATCGTGCCAAGGCACGGGATAAAAACAAGTAAGCAAGTTGTGGTAGCCATCGGCCCGCTTTTGGGTAATGTAAAGTCCTAAATTGATTTTGATGTTGGGGAAAGCAATCATTTCAGTAAGACTCCTGAATGTTGGGAAAATCTTTGGCTTTCACATCGCGAATGTAGTGGCTTACAGCATCCGAAATAATCTTGTCTAAATCGGCATAGCGGCGCAAAAAACGGGGATGAAATTCTTTGTTTACGCCCAGCATGTCGTGACTTACCAGTACTTGACCGTCTAGATGAGGCCCTGCGCCAATTCCTATAGTAGGTATTGCCACGGCTTCCGACACCCGTTTGCCCAAATCGGCTGGTATCTTTTCCAAAACTACGCCAAAACAACCCAGTTGCTCCAAAAGAAGGGCATCTTCTACCAATTGTACGGCC
>DMUD01000100.1:0-191 GCA_003476475.1 Cytophagales bacterium
AAATACAAAGTAGTACGCAAAGAGCCTAGCGACAAAGTGAAAAAAGGCGAAATAAATACGGCCGTAAAAGAAGGAAAAAATCTTGAAATATATTTGGCGAGTTCTTCATTGGGAGAAGATTACGAAGAGGCAATTCGAAGTAATGTCAAACCACAGTTCGAAGCAAATAAAAACAAAGTACTGATTCCGAA
>DMUD01000100.1:425-12627 GCA_003476475.1 Cytophagales bacterium
CAACTATTTTAATTCTACATTCAGTAAAACAAAACTAAAAATAATATGAAAAACAAAGTACTGATTCCGAAAGATCCCATGACCTTGAAAGCCATGATCGACAAAATTGTGGTTTGGTAGATTTAGATGAGGAAATAAAATCCGTCAGAAAATCACTTATTGATAATCTTTGACGTCACTGCCTCTGGTTCGGTGACGTTATTTTTTTGTAAAGTGTCTAATTCCAACTTTAGCCGACTTTTTACCACGTACACATAATTCAATCGACTGAAGTCGGCAGCAAATCGTATGTTAATTCTGTAAAAGGTTTCGTCGGGTTTAATGTCAATAGTCTCGACATATCCCACGTGTACCCCTTCAGGAAAAGTATTACTTTGGCCGGAAGTGAGCACTGTATCACCCTTTTTTACCTCGATATGCCTGGGTATGTACAAAAATAAACCCTTGGTGGGGTTATCCCCTTCCCATCTCACCGAGCCCAAGGCATCTTTGCTTTTGAGTTTCGACGAAATGTAAATAGAAGAGTGTAATAAGGAATTGACAAGACAGTAATTTTCTGAACATTTTTTCACAACACCAACTGCTCCCATTGGCGAAAAAACACCCATTCCAGCTTCCAAACTATCTTTCTTACCCTTGTTGATTGTAATGTAGTTGTTCACCATTGTATTGGTATTGTTCACCACTTTTGCCGCTACAAAATGTATATTTTCCAAAGTAGCGGGTCGCAAATGATTAAGCACCAATTGTTCGTCTATGACCACTCTTTTGTTCAGTTGGTAACGTAAATAAGCATTTTCGTCGGCCAACCGCTCGTTTTGATATTTCAGTTCAATGTAGTCTTCCGCTTCACGCTTAACAGCATAAACCGAGCCCACCAATTGGTTAGAAGTATTAAAATAGGTGGCTCCCTGAAAATTGTTGAAGGTAAAAAATACGACCAAACATACTACCTCTAACAAGACAAATAGAAATGTCCTAGAATGGTTGAAGATAAACTGGAGCAGCTTATACATTGCTCGTTATGGCATCAGTACAGCTTTGTAAGCATCTATATTTTTTAGGGCAAGACCGGTACCGCGTACCACTGCACGCAGAGGATCTTCGGCAATGTGAATTGGAAGTTTTGTTTTTAAAGCCAATCGTTTATCCAATCCTCGCAACAAAGCACCGCCACCTGTTAGGTAAATTCCCCTTTCGTAAATATCGGCAGAAAGTTCTGGGGGTGAAATCTCGAGCGCTTTCAAAACTGCTTCTTCAATCTTCGAAACAGACTTGTCAAGCGCAAACGCAATTTCCGAATACGAAAGATTTATCACTTTTGGTATGCCTGTCATCAAATCGCGGCCGCGTATTTCAAAATCTGGCGGTGGGTTTTCCAATTCAGTCATGGCAGCTCCCACTTCAATCTTTACCCTTTCGGCCGAACGCTCTCCTATCAATAAATTGTGCTGCCTGCGCATGTAATCCAAAATATCACGGTTAAAAACATCGCCTGCTACCCTGATGGATTGGTCGCAAACAATACCAGATAGCGCTATTACGGCAATTTCGGTGGTACCACCGCCAATGTCCACTACCATAGAACCAAGCGGTTGTTCAATGTCTATTCCTACGCCAAGGGCAGCTGCTATAGGTTCGTACACCATGTACACCTCTTTAGCCCCAGCATGTTCCGCCGAATCACGAACTGCGCGCTTTTCTACTTCTGTAATTCCTGAAGGAATACAAATAACCATTCGGTGCGAGGGAGCAAAAAGCTTCTTTTCACCACCATCAATCATTTTTATCATGCCCCTTATCATGTGCTCGGCAGCATGGAAATCGGCAATTACGCCGTCCTTCAAAGGGCGAATAGTTTTGATGTTTTCGTGGGTTTTCTCGTGCATTTGCATGGCTTGGCGCCCAATGGCCAAAACTTTGCCACTTTGCCTATCCAACGCAATTATAGAAGGCTCGTCTACTACTATTTTATCTTTATGAATAATTAAAGTATTGGCAGTGCCCAAGTCTATGGCAATATCGCTAGTGAAGAAATCAAAGAATCCCATTTGATGAATCGTAAATTAGGGCGAAGTTATACTATTTTTTCTTGTCTATGATGGTTTTGCTTGGAATTAGGGAATCAGCAAGGAACTATCGCCGTAGCTAAGAAACCTAAACTCGTTTAAAAGCGCGTAATCGTATATTTTTCTCCAATTTTCTCCAACCAAAGCCGCAACCAACAAGATGAGGGTACTTTCGGGTTGATGGAAATTTGTGATTATGCCTTGGCAAATTTGAAATGAATAGCCAGGCACAATCATAATACCTGTTTCGGCCACAATCTTGTCAGTAGAATGCTTCTGCATCCAATTCAACAACGCGTTCAAACATTCCTTTTTGGAGTGTATGCGTGGCTCGAACCCAACCCATTGCTCAACAAACATTTGCTCATTCCCATTCAAAAATTGATTCCCCAAATGAAAAACACTTTCAAGAGTGCGCATAGAAGTAGTTCCAACAGGAATTACGGTATCTCTTTCCAACAATTTTTCTATTAATTCTTTGTGCACCTCAAAAAACTCTTTGTGCATTTTGTGTTCTAGCACATTTTCTGTTTTGATTGGTTTAAAAGTACCTGTTCCAACATGCAGGGTTACATACGCTTTTTCATGCCCTGCCTTGGCCAAACTTTCGATTACATTATCGGTAAAATGCAAGCCTGCAGTAGGAGCCGCTACCGACCCAGAAACCGAAGCATAAACAGTTTGGTAACGCTCCGTGTCCATTTCATCGGCATCGCGATGCATGTACGGGGGCAGTGGTATATGACCCAATTTTTCTAGTACCTCTAAGAAAGAAAGCTTACCAGTCCAGGAAAATTTCACTTCATTTTCCTCTCCGCCGCGTCTTGTAATTGTAGCCGAAAAATGAAAATTTTTTGTAGTAATCATCAACTCAACCCCCTCCTTCCATCGTTTCAAATTCCCTACAATACACCTCCAGGTCTGGACAGTAAGTCCCTCCACGGTCGTCTCTGAATCGGTGGGCTGCAAGCACAACAATTCGATGGTAGCCCCATTTTCGGTTCTGAAATACAAGCGGGCAGGAATTACCTTTGAATTGTTGAAAACCAAAAAACTTCTAGCTGGCAAAAAATCTGACAAATTCCTGAAAACACTTTGCTCAATTTCGCCCTTGCGATACAAAAGCAACCTGCTCAAGTCTCGCTCCGGCAATGGCCTATCGGGAATTTTTTCCGCAGGTAACTCGAATTTAAAATCAAGTGGATTTATGAAAGGAAGTGCTGACACAATTTTCGAAAAAAGATTGACAATGCACAAAAATAGGGATTGCAATTGAAACTTTTTTTTATCTAACTTTGCTTAGTTTTTATGATAACCAACATTCAATGGTCATCTCTCCGAAATTGTTAAATATTCTTTTGAAAAAGTGTAGTTTACCGCGCCTTGTTTTCAGGTCATTCAGGTCTTAGAGTTTGCCGAACTCCACCTTCTTTAAGTTTTCAATTTATTGACAATTTTAAATCACTTTATGTAAAATGAACGAATTTGTTGTTTCTGTGGCATCGGAAGCGTTTTTGCCATTTGCCGAACAAATTTGTAAGGAAATAGAAGAAAGTGCCAAAGCACGTGGTACTGGCATAGCCAAACGCAATCCTGAATACATTAAACAAAAAATGCGTGAAGGCAAAGCTGTGATTGCCCTCACCAACGAAGGCGAGCTAGCTGGTTTCTGCTACATAGAAAGTTGGGGCCACGACAAATTTGTGGCAAATTCGGGTTTGATAGTGGTGCCAAAATTCAGAATGGGTGGCTTGGCTACCACCATCAAGGAAGAAGCATTCAACCTTTCTTTACTCAAATTTCCAGGTGCAAAACTTTTTGGGCTAACCACCAGTACGGCTGTTATGAAAATAAATAGCATGTTGGGTTACAAAAAAGTACAATTTTCCAAGTTGACCGACGACGAAGACTTTTGGAAAGGCTGTTCGAGTTGTGTGAATTACGACATTCTGACCAGTACCAATCGCAAGCACTGCTTGTGTACAGGCATGTTGTACGACCCTGCCACGAATAAAGAAGAGAAAAATGCCACTGAAAAACAGCCCGTTGACGAAGAGAAACCTGTCGAAAACAATGTAAAAACAGTATCCAAATCTATTCAAACTTCTATTTCTACTCCACAGGCATTTGAACTTGATTCAATATATGCATAGTAGCCTGCTGAAAGAACTAAAATCTTCCTACCCAAAATCATGGGCCGAATTTGAATTGGTGGCAAAATCAGCATTCGACTCCTTGCCATTTAGTTCTAGTCCAGCAACTGAAGACTTGCCATTTGATTTGGCTTTCGGATTACTCTTGAAGTTTTGTAAGGAAAACGAACTGGAGTTCGACTATAACAATTTAGACCCTAAACAATACCCAAACGAGTTCCACTCCTTATTTGCCCTATTTGAAAACACAATAGGTCACTACTCCTAACCGCTCGTGAATTGAAGTTAACAGGCAACATTCATTATTACCTCGGTTCGTTTTTTTGGATTACATTTGTTACTAAATACCTTCCCCAATAGATGTCAGATAAGATGAAAAAGCCCGCCATGGGCCGAGGTTTAAGTGCATTGCTTTCAGATGCCCCACCCTCACACCCAAGTACAGAGGAGGCCTCAAACCTAGTCAATTCTGTTTCCGAATTGCCTTTAGAAGAAATTGAAGCAAATGCTGCCCAGCCCAGAACTTATTTCGACGACGAGGCATTAAAAGAATTGGCCGAATCTATCAAAGTGCAAGGCATTATACAGCCCATCACTGTGCGCAGACTCAGCGAAAAAGAATACCAAATCATTTCGGGCGAAAGAAGATTTAGGGCGAGCAAAATACTGGGCTTGAAAACGATTCCTGCCTACATACGCACCGCCGATGACCAACAAATGTTGGAAATGGCGCTAATAGAGAATATACAACGCGAAAATCTGAATGCTATCGAAATTTCGCTCAGCTACCAAAGGCTCATTTCAGAATGTAATCTAAAACAAGAAGAGTTGGGCGAGAGAGTGGGCAAAAATCGTACCACGGTAAACAATTATTTGCGATTGCTTAGGTTACCTCCAGTAATTCAAGCTTCCATTCGCGACCAAAAACTGAGCATGGGACATGCGCGCGCCATCATAAATGTTGAAAAAACCGAAGACCAACTGGCTATATTTAAAAAAGTATTAAATGAAGAACTTTCGGTACGAAAAGTGGAAGATTTGGTAAGAGCTATAGCCAACAAACCGGAAAAAGGTTTGAAAAAATCAAAATCTGCCGAAAATGTAGAATTGAAACAATTGCAAAGTAGATTGTCGTCACACTTCGGAACAAAAATCAATATTTATACAAACGAGCATTTGAAAGGAGAAATAAAAATCCCTTTTGTTTCAAAAGACGATCTCAACCGCATTTTGGAAATTATCAACCCCTAATGTCCTCCAAGTTTTTTCAAATTTTTGTTCTTATCGGTTTGATTTTTTCAAACGCAGTTGCGATTGCGCAAAAGTCGGAAGCACAAAAAGAGGCAGCCGACAGTATCGCTTGGCTTCGCAACGACACATCTTCGCTTAAAAAGAAAAAACACTCCCCTAATAAAGCAACCATTTTGTCGGCAATTTTGCCAGGCTTAGGCCAAACATACAACAGGCAGTATTGGAAAGTACCTATTATTGTGGGGGCGGGTACTATTTTCACTATCCTTATACATTCTAACAACCACGATTGGCAACAAGCACGCAAAGACTATAATATTCGCTTACAAAACGAGCAAGATGGCTACCTAAAAGCCAATGCAGATCCAAACCTTTATGATGCCTATGATCCCAAAAGCCCTTACAACTTCATGGGTTCGGGAGTGCGCACATATTCCACCCAACAGTTACGCCTCATTCGCGATTCATACCGTCGAGACCGTGACTTTTTTATTATTATATCAGCTTTGGTTTATACGTTAAACATCGTAGACGCTGCAGTTTTTGCGCATTTGCTCGAATTTGAAGTGAGTGAAAAATTAAGCATGAAAATAAATCCAGAAATTCATTTCGATTTTCCACAACCTACTGCAGGTCTATCTTGTCGTTTCTATTTTAAAAAGTAATAGGTTTGTACAGAAATTACAGATTCTCATAAAAACTAAATCATGAAGATCATTCTATTGGGATATGGTAAAATGGGTAAGGAAATCGAAAAAATTGCCATTTCCCGCCATCACGAAGTTGTTCAACGTATCGACGAAACAAACACTTACTTGCTGAAAGAAATCATACCAGGTGCAGCAGATGTGGCCATCGAATTTACCCAACCCGATGCTGCTTTTGAAAACATCAAAGTGTGCTTAGAACGCAATTTACCCGTGGTATCAGGCACCACTGGCTGGTTGGAAAGAAAAAAAGAGGTAGAGGCATTGGTTAACAAACACAAAGGCACTTTCTTTTATGCTTCCAATTTTAGTGTAGGAGTCAACTTGTTTTTCCATTTCAACAAATTTATTGCAAAAATGATGAATGGATTTTCAGAATACGACGTAGAAATGGAAGAGATACACCACATTTACAAAAAAGACGCCCCCAGTGGAACTGCCATCACAACTGCCGAAGGTATATTGCAGCACTTGGACAGAAAAAAAAATTGGGCATTGAACGAAACAAAATCCAAAAACGAGTTACGAATTATAGACAGACGCATAGCAGCTGTACCCGGTACACACACAGTCACCTACCATTCGCCAGTAGACAGTATTGAACTGCGTCATACGGCTTATAGTCGTGAGGGCTTTGCCACTGGAGCGGTTTTGGCAGCCGAATTTGTGCAAGGCAAAAAAGGCATATTTGGCATGAACGACATGCTCGGATTTTGATTGGTTGAAACAAAACATTGACAATACATGACTTCTAAAGAATTTCTGAACAAAGCAAGCTATTGGGCTAAGGTTATTTTATTGGGAAAGCCAAAAGATCCTAATGCTCCTAAAAAAGGTCTTTTGAAAGAATGGTTGGATGCCATCGTGTTTGCGGTTGTGGCTGCCTCTCTTATACGCTGGGCATTTATCGAAGCATATACAATTCCCACTCCCTCCATGGAAAGATCACTACTTGTGGGAGATTTCCTTTTTGTTAGCAAAATGCATTATGGTGCACGTACTCCTAAAACGCCCTTGCAAGTACCGCTTACGCACCAAAAAATTTGGGGAACCGAGATTCCCTCATTTTCCGACTTGATTCAATTGCCAAGCTTCCGTTTGCCAGGATTTACACATATCAAAAACAACGACATAGTAGTATTTAACTGGCCAGCAGACGACGGTTACCCAACCGATTTGAAGACAAATTACATAAAACGTTGTCTCGCCATAGCGGGCGACACATTGCAAATAAAAGATACACAGGTGTATATAAATAGCAAACCAGCCGAAAACCCTGAAATGTACCAATTCCAATACTTCCTCATTACCAAAGAAACCCTCAACGACCGCATTTTTAAAATCAATAACATCACTGATTATTACCGAATACCGGAAGGTTATGTTATTCACACGCAACCTAATACTGCTGCCAAACTAAAAGAAATCCCTTTTATTGAACAGGTAATCATGAACAAACAACAATTTGGAATGGGTGAACCTCAAATATTCCCCAACAATTCAAAATACAATTGGAACCTCGATTTTTTTGGGCCTCTCTGGATACCTAAAGAGGGAAGTACCATTCAAATGAATGCTGAAAATGTAACGCTGTATGAAACAACCATTTCCCGTTATGAAGGCTGGAAAGACGTAAAAGTGCAGAATGGCCAGCTATTTATTGAAGGGAAAATGGTGAAAAACTATACTTTCAAGCAAAACTATTATTTCATGATGGGCGATAACCGCCACAATTCTCTCGACTCTCGCTTTTGGGGATTTGTACCAGAAGACCATGTAGTAGGAAAGGCATTGCTTATTTGGATGTCGTTGGATAAAGATGGCAATTTCTTGAACCGTATTAGATGGCGCAGGCTATTTAATTTCATTGATTGAAAGAGAAAAACACCTATTCCTTTCAAACCAAAAAACCCAATACCTCTTCGACAAACTCTTTTGGCTTTTCAGCCTGAACCCAATGACCTGCACCTTTTAAAGTGCGTAATTGGGCGTTGGGGAAAAGTTCAAACATTTGTTTGTGGTCTTTTTCTTGTATGTATGTAGAATTCTGCCCTTTTATGAAAAGAGTAGGCTTCAAAAAAGTCTTTCCATGGCTCTCTTCTCCTATATTTTCAATTTGATTCACGATACCATATAGGTTCATGCGCCATGCAAAGCCCCCCGAATCGTTACGATATAGATTTTTCAACAGGAACTGACGAGTAGCCAAGTCGGGCAAAAAGCCAGTCATTATCTTATCGGCTTGCTCTCGAGAAGACAAAGTGTCTAAATTAACTGCTTGTAAAGCCGAAATCACCGCTTGGTGATGTGGTGCATAATAACATGGGGCAATGTCTACCACCACTAGTTTTTGTAATACTTCGGGATAGTGCAATGCCAAAAACATAGCCGTTTTGCCCCCCATAGAATGACCCAACACTATTGGATTTTCTATTTTGTGTGCTGAAAAAAACTCCAATAAGTCTTCCGCCATCGATTCATAAGTATGAATCGTATCATGGGGCGAACGCCCATGGTTACGCTGGTCAACCAAAAACACCTTGAAGTTTTCGGCTAAAGGCTTTGAGACCGTAAGCCAATTATCACAAGAACCAAACAAACCATGAAGAATAATTAAAGGATTTCCCTGTCCTAATTCGCGAAAAAAAAGTTGCATTTCCCAATTTATTTATTTTTTCAATATTTTATCCTTTACCCAAATTGCTTCTTGCAAAAAAACCTGAAGTATTTGTATAAAAGCTGGGGTAATCTCATCTACATAAAGCTTACGTATTTTCTTGGTGTATTTATTTGTTAAATATAGTTTGGGGTCGGACAGTAGATAACCGTCACAAAAACCTATATACAATTTATCGGTCTTGGTTTCAATAGAAAAATAACAAAACAAACCCTTATAGGTGTAAAATAGAGTTTTAAACTTGATTGTTTCCGAAATTTTTGGCGAAGCTTGTAAAATGATCTTTCTAAGCTTATTGACTTTTGTTTTGTTTGATGCTGATATGTTGTTTAAATACATTTCAATCATTAATCAACCTCTTTATTTTGCTTAACAACCGTAGTAATTTCATTGAGTCTTTTAACCTTGTACTCAAAATCTCCCTTCAACGCATCGCGCACCTCTTTCAAATTCTCCAGCAGTTTTTGGGTACCTTCTGGTATAATTTCGGCAAACATTTCCCTCAACCTTTTGGCAAGAGTGGGCGACTTCCCATTAGTCGAAATAGCAATCTTCAAATCTCCCTTTTGCACAATCGACCCCAAATAAAAATCACATAAATGGGGCGTGTCGGCTATGTTGGCTAAGACTTTGCGTTTTTTGGCACATTCTTTCACATGGGCATTCACCTCTTTTATGGAAGTGGCTGCCACAACCAAGTCCATGCCATTCAAATCACTTTCATCGAAAAACTTATCCATTAGATGTAAGTTTGCGTGCTCTGCAGCCAATTCTCTAATCTCATTTCGAATTTCGGGTGCAACAAGTGTTACCGTAGCCTTAGGCGAATTGGTCAAAATGGCACTAAGTTTTTCCATACCTATTATACCACCGCCCACCACCAATGTATGTAACTCTTCTAGCTTAAGAAAAACAGGAAATAAGTTGTTCAAGATATTTAGATTTTAAATGGGTAATTATATGAGCGATTTTCGACGCCCTTTTTCAAACACCTCTTTTATGGTGCCATAGGTGTCAGACAAATACTTGTCCAAATTATGTGCATCGACCCATATCAAGTCTTCGATACCTTCCTCCACTTGCGGGCTCATCTTAGAATCGTCGGTGCAATGCATCAAAAACCAAGTCGATTTTTTGATGTACCAACCGCGACCAGTAAAATAACAATGCCAAGTATTTCCAATCTTGGAGTCAAGTTGCACTTTAATATTACATTCCTCCTCTACCTCGCGCAATGCACAAGCAGCCACACTTTCCTCTTTCTCCAATTTACCTTTAGGCAAATCCCATTTCTTCAATCTATTCATGAACAGGTAGCGACCATCTTTTACTACCAAACCGCCAGCGGCTTTTAGGTAAATGAATCTGGACTTGAGGTATTTTTTTACAATTTTTTTTGGTGCTGCATTAAAAAAAATGGTAGTGATATTCAACTGATCTTCTTGCTGTAAATAATCAAGAGTACGACATAATATGTCTGAGCTAAAAATATTTATAAGTACACTGCCTTTCAAATTTTTATAAATAATATCTTTTTCACAATTAAATATAAAATCGAAGCTTGAAAAAGCATCAGAATGAACTTTTTGGAAGCATAAAACAGTGTTTTTTATATAAATCTTCACGATACAAGAGGTTAGATTAACAAAACTAAGTATTGTTTTTTAATAAAAAATATACAATTTTGCTCTACAAATAATGCTAATATAGCGCAGCGAAGGAGATGGAAAAGGAATTAGCAAAACACTTACTAGAAATCGGGGCTGTAAAATTGAACCCCGAAACACCATTCACATGGGCATCAGGTTGGAAATCACCCATTTATTGTGACAACCGTCAAACACTTGCCTACCCTAAAATCAGAAAAAAAATAACCATGGGTTTATTTACTCTGGTTTGTAATTTCTTTCCTGGCATTACGGCTGTAGCAGGTGTAGCCACAGGAGGAATCCCTCATGCGGCATGGTTGGCCGAAAAGATGGGTTTACCTCTACTTTATGTCCGTTCTGAAAAAAAAGCTCATGGAACCGGCAACCTAATTGAAGGTAAACTTGAGGAAGATAGCAGGGTATTACTTGTGGAAGACTTAGTTTCCACAGGCAACAGTGCAGTACAAGCTGTAAAAGCATTGCGCGATGCTGGTGCCACGGTAGTTGGTATCGTATCTATCTTTTCTTATGGTTTCGATGCAGCCCAAAAGAACATGGAGACCAATGAAATCAAGTTAGCAAGTATAACTGACTACGAAACACTTCTCGAAGTAGCCGTAGAAACAAAAGTTATCAACAAATCTCAACTAAAAACACTTGAGCTTTGGCGCAAGAACCCCGACAAATGGGGAGTTTGATTTAACAAGTTTTTGTTAACTAATAGCATTGCGTAACATCGGAACGCAATGCTATTTCTTTTTTATAAATAGACATCCATTCTTCAATGTCAATCTATACTACCGAAATTACCTCCGAACAAATAGTATCGGACAATCCTATTCACCAAAGGCTACTATTTGCCTACACTGTTACTTCGCCTTTGGTCAAAGGCGATTTATTAGAAATTGGTTGTGGCGAAGGCAGAGGCATCGAACTTTTGGACCAACATGTAACTTCCTACACAGCGGTTGATAAAATCGCAGATGTAATTCAAAAATTGGCCACAAAATATCCTAAAGCAAAGTTTTGGGCCATGAATTTGCCCCCCCTAAAAAACTTGCCCGATAACTTTTACGACACTGTCGTTAGCTTTCAAGTAATTGAACACATTCAAAAAGACAAAGAATACCTGAAAGAAATTGCAAGAGTGCTGAAACCTGGCGGGAAAGCTTACATCACAACCCCCAACAGACCGATGTCATTGTCACGCAATCCTTGGCACGTAAGAGAATATACCGGACATGAATTGGAGGCCATTGCCAAACCTTACTTTTCAGAAGTTAAAGTAGATGGTGTCTTTGGTAGCAAACGTTTCCTAAGTTATCACGAACGCAACCGTGCATCTGTAAATAAAATCATGCGTTGGGATATCTTAAACCTGCAATATTTACTTCCAGCCTGGTTGCTTCGAATTCCTTATGAATTTGCCAATCGTTTCAATCGAAACAACCTATTGGAACAAAATGACGAACTTGTACGCAGTATTTCCCAAGAAGATTTCTTCATAGCTCCTTACGACCTAGAAGCTATCGACTTATTTTTGGTTGCTACCAAATAAAATGGAAGTCGATTTTTTGGTGGTAGGCCAGGGTTTGGCTGGAACGTTAGTTGCGCACAACCTGATTCAAAAAGGAAAAAAAATTCTAGTATTTGATATTTTCGACGAACATTCATCGTCGAGGGTGGCAGCTGGATT
>DMUD01000321.1:0-2260 GCA_003476475.1 Cytophagales bacterium
TTGATGTAAACATGGACGAAGGCATGATAGACGGCCAAAAAGCAATGGTTCGTTTTTTAAACCTTCTTGCCTCTGAACCAGAAATTTCGCGTATTCCTGTCATGATCGACTCGTCGAAATGGGAGATAATAGAGGCAGGACTGAAATGTGTACAAGGAAAATCCATCGTTAATTCAATCAGTCTTAAAGGTGGCGAAGAGCGATTCTTGTGGGAAGCCAAGCGCATAAAACGATATGGTGCGGCCGTAATTGTCATGGCATTCGACGAAGTAGGGCAGGCAGATAATTACCAACGTCGTTGCGAAATTGCAAAACGCAGTTACGACCTATTGACCCAAAATGTAGGTTTTCCTGCATCAGACATCATTTTCGATTTGAATATTTTTCCAGTAGGCACTGGCATGGAAGAACATCGCCAAAATGCAGTAGACTTTTTCAGAGCTACTACATGGGTAAAACAAAATTTGCCTGGCGCCAAAATAAGTGGTGGTGTGAGCAATGTGTCTTTTTCCTTCCGTGGCAACAACCGTGTGCGCGAAGCCATGCATTCGGCATTCCTTTACCATGGTGTCAAAGCAGGTATGGACATGGGCATCGTAAATCCAAGCATGTTGGAAGTGTACGACGACATTCCCAAAGACCTGCTCGAAAAAATCGAAGATGTTTTGCTAGACAGAAGAGACGATGCTACCGAACGCTTACTCGAGTTTGCCGAAACCCTAAAAGCCAAAGGCAAAAAAGAAGTGGCCGACGAGGAGTGGCGCAAAGGAACAGTTGAAGAAAGACTCACGCATGCTTTGGTAAAAGGAATTGTTGATTTTATTGACCAAGACACGGAAGAAGCCCGACTAAAGTATGTGAATACACTAAAAGTGATTGAAGGACCGCTTATGGACGGCATGAACGTTGTGGGCGACTTGTTTGGTTCCGGAAAAATGTTTTTGCCCCAAGTAGTAAAAAGCGCAAGGGTAATGAAAAAAGCGGTGGCCTATTTACTGCCATTTCTCGAAGAGGAAAAAAAGAAAAGCGGTGATACTGCCAAAAATGCTGGAAAAATACTTCTAGCGACTGTTAAAGGCGATGTGCACGATATTGGCAAAAACATTGTAGGCGTTGTTTTGGCTTGTAACAATTTCGAAATCATCGACATTGGGGTCATGGTTCCTTGCGAGAAAATCTTGGAAATCGCAATTAAGGAAAATGTTGACATTATTGGGCTAAGCGGACTTATCACGCCCTCTCTAGATGAAATGGTGTATGTAGCAAAGGAAATGGAGCGTGCTGGCATGAAGATACCGCTTCTTATAGGTGGTGCCACTACGTCACGTATTCATACTGCCGTTAAAATCGATCCCAACTACTCTGGAGCAGTTATTCATGTCTTGGATGCTTCTAAATCGGTGCCAGTGGCTAGCGCTTTACTTAGCAAAGACCAAACAGGCGATTTGTACAAAAAAACGAAAGAGGAATACGCAAAAGCACGCGACGAGCATGCCAATAGGAGGGAAGATAAGGAATACATTTCCTACACAGAAGCTCGTGCGAATAAATTCAAGATAGACTGGGCTACTTCAGAGATAGCTGTTCCGAAGGTTCTTGGCAATCAATACTTTGTTGATTGCTCAATCGAAGAAATTCGTCCTTTCATAGACTGGACGCCATTTTTCCAGACATGGATGTTGCAAGGTAAATATCCTAGAATTTTCGAAAACGAAATCATCGGCAAAGAAGCCAAGAAGCTATATGACGATGCCAACAGAATGTTGGACGAAGTAATTGCGGGCAAGTTGTTGACTTGCAAAGCGGCTGTAGGAATCTATCCTGCCAACTCGATAAACGATGACGAAGTAGAAGTGTATTCGGATGAAAGTCGGACCAAAGTATTGCATACGTTTGAGTTCTTGCGTCAGCAAGGCAAAAAGGGTACAGGTGTGCCAAATCTTTCGCTTTCCGATTTTATTGCGCCTAAAGAATCGGGCAAAAAAGACTACATCGGTTTCTTTGCCGTGACGGCTGGAATCGGAATTGAACCCTTGCTCGAGAAATACAAAAAGAATCATGATGATTACAATGACATCATGATCAAGTCCGTTGCCGACCGTCTAGCCGAAGCAATGGCCGAGATGATGCATTACAAGGTACGTAAAGAGATTTGGGGATACGCTATAGACGAAACGTTTGATGCTGAAAGACTTATCAAAGAAGACTACATAGGAATCCGTCCTGCGCCGGGTTATCCTGCTTGCCCAGACCATACCGA
>DMUD01000321.1:2549-3072 GCA_003476475.1 Cytophagales bacterium
CCTGCTTGCCCAGACCATACCGAGAAACCACCTTTGTTCGAACTTTTAGACGCTACCAAACACACGGACATTTTCCTAACCGAAAGCCATGCGATGTATCCTGCCAGTTCGGTTAGCGGTATGTATTTTGCCCACCCCGACAGTAAATATTTTGGACTTGGGAAAATTGCGAAAGACCAAGTAGAAAGTTATGCCAAAAGGAAGTGCATGAATGTGCAGGATGCGGAACGTTGGTTGGCTCCTAACTTGAATTATGATGTGTAGGATTTTCTACAAAACGATAAAAAAAGTCATTTCTTCATTTTTCAAGAATTTGCAAGATTCACTAATACGAGGTCAAAATTTTTTAACGCATTTCAAAATTATCGGCATCGCCTAGCACTGGAAATTCCTTTCTGTATTGCTGCAAAAGTTCTTTATCAAGTTGCACAAGCAAGGTTTCTTGTTTGTCATGGCTTAAGGCCAATTGATTCCCGTTAAAATCATAGGCCGATGTATCGCCTGAGTGGTATAAGTGGTGCCC
>DMUD01000267.1 GCA_003476475.1 Cytophagales bacterium
GTTATAAAAACCATATTCTGCGGTTTCTTGTTACTTCAGTCCTTTGCAAGTGAGGCTCGTTTTGTATTTACTGAAAGGCACCAACTCGCCTATGACCTATTGTTTCAACTGCGATTGGAAGAAGCCGAAATGGAACTCAGAAAATGTGCCAACGAGGATGCCCAAAACGGTTTTAACCATTATTTGGCCAGTACGATAACCACCGTAAAGTTGTTGGGCTCACAAGATATCACGGTCTATTCCAAATATGTACACAGTAATTTGGAGGAAAAATACTTTTCGGAATTGAAGAAATTGGAGAAAAATTCACCGTACTCTCTTTTTATACAATCGGAAATAAAGTTGCATTGGGCCATGCTTAGGTTTATTTTCAAAGACGATATAGGAGCCGCATTACGAATTCGGCAGGCGCGCATTTTGATAGTAGAAAATCAAAGCCGTTTTCCTTCTTTTCTGCTGAACAACAAAACGGCTGGTATTTTAAATATCATTTTGGGAAATGTACCCGAAGCCTATCAGCCGGTAATGGATATGGTTGGCATGGGGGGGTCTATCCCGTTGGGACTTTCGCAGTTGAAAAAAGTTGCGCAATTGGATAGTCCATTCCGCCAAGAATGTCAAATGTTACGCTTAGTGGCCGAAGCTAGTGTGCTAAATGACAGAGAAGATTCGATAGCATTGGAAATCAATCGATTTCTGAATCAGGAAAAAAATAAAGATTTGATTAGGTTAATGCTGGCAGGGGTGTTGCTTTCCAAACATCACGCAACCGATGCAATGCTCAGTTTGCAAGGCATCAAAATCAACCCACCTTTTTTGCAATATCCATTGTTGTACAAAATGTGGGGCGATGCGTATCTTTTTCGCTGCGATTTTGCGAAAGCAGAAAAAAACTATCTCACTTTTTTGCAATACTACAAGGGCAAACATTACCTGAAAGACACCTATCACAAATTGTTTCTTGGTCGCTGCATGCAAGGCGACACTGCCAAAGCAATGCATTATTTGGTGCAATTGAAGACGAAGGGATATTCCGTATTCGAATCCGACAAGCGCGCCGAACGTTTTGCACGCCAACAGCATTTTTTTAATGCTTTTCTACTAAAATCGAGACTGTATTTCGATGGGGGTTACTATGCCGAATCGCTCCAAACTTTACAAGAATTCAAATGGGACGTCCGCACTCCATTGATATGGCGAGTAGAATACGCCTACAGAAATGGAAGAATATTTCATGTATTAGGAAAAAAGAATGAAGCTGTCAACCATTATCAGCAAGCTTTGAAATGGAATGGCCGTGCCGATATTTCCTATTTTGCGCCCAGCGCTGCCCTGCAATTGGCTTTACTGCACGAGGAAAAGAAAGACTTTCCTACGGCAAAAAAATATTTCAAACAAGCCCAGCAGTTCAAAAACCATGAGTACCGCAACAGTATTTCCTACAAAGCCAAATTGGGACTAAAAAGGATGCAATAAGCTGTAAAAGGTCAAATTCCGAGCCATTTTACATCAAAACCTTTTCCTGTGTTGTAGCCAACAGCCGGAAATGGGAATTTTAGGCAAGAAAAAGACAGCCTAAAAAATCTTGTAACGGGATGGCTAGACTGCAAGTGTTGCAAGTTGAGGTCGAGCGAAAAGTACAGTTGCCGCATTCTTTCCAAATCTGAAAAGTCGAATACTTTGCCTTCATTTTCCCACACATTATCGTGCCCTCCTAAAAGGTTTTCGGCGCCGTACCCAACCGAAATATGTAGCCATTCTGGGAAAAGTTTTGTTTTTAAAAACACATTTGGGCTAAAGCTCATCCAATAGGTTTGTCCATTGTAATCTTTGATTAATTGAGCCAAGAAAAAGCTTCCCAACATTTCTTTTCTAGTAGCCGCAAAATGGGTAGGCGTAAAGGAAAATTTGGGCATAAAACGCAGTGCCTTCAAAAATTTTAGTTGAAACCAAAGAAATCCCGCACCTACACAATTGGCCAGTATGTCGGTCAAAGAGAAACCGTAGTCCATCGAAAAACCATCCAACAGTTCGATTGGGCTCACAAAAATGACCCCACCCCAAACGCCCACCTTTTGTGCTTCGCTTTTTGCTACATTTTGCCAAATAAGCACTTGAATAAACCAGCGGCTTACATGAAAGGCCGCAAAAAAGTGGCCTACCTTGTCCATTTGAAGCCATTCTAACGAGTCGTCAAAAAAACTGAAATATCCTTTGAATCCCTGTTTGTACCATAGCAGCGAGAGCACAAACAAAAGAAGTAGCCAAATGGAAAAACAGATAGAAGTTATTTTCCAAGCTTTTGGCATTGGGGATGAAAAATCGTAAGCACAATTAAAGCTGTGAAGGTAACAATTTCGTTTCATTTCCTATGGCCTTGTTTTGTATCTTTGATGAAGCGGATGAAAAACACATTGACCTTGAAAGGTGAAAAGTTGGTTTGGGTAACAACGCACCTAATTAAGTTGGTGCGTTGGCCCAATCTTTTGATGGTTTTTTTTACTCAGTATGTGGTGTTTGTTTTTATCGTGGAAAAGAAGTCTTCCGACATTGGTTTTTGGCTTCCGCCACATGAGTTTTATTTGCTTACATTGGGTACAGTGTTGGTGGCGGCGGCAGGTTACATCATCAACGACTATTATGACATCAAAATCGATTTGGTAAACAAGCCGCGTCGCATTGTGATAGGGAGCATTATTTCGCGCAGACAGGCTTTATTTTTACATTCTCTTATAACTTCTCTTGCACTTTGTGTGGGCTTTTTGCTCAGTTGGCGAGTAGCCTGTTTTTTTGCTGCTTGCGCTTTTTTTCTTTGGATATATTCTAATAGCCTGAAGCGCACCCCTTTTTTGGGCAACTTGTTGGTGTCTTTGCTTACTGCGGCTACCATTTGGGTTGTTGGCTTGTATTTTAGGGAAAACAACCGAATTGTGTATGTGTATACGGTTTTTGCCTTTTACATAAGCTTGCTTCGGGAAATAATCAAAGACATGGAAGACACCAAGGGAGACTCGGTTTATGGATGCAAAACATTGCCCATCGTGTTGGGTTTTAGGCGCACCAAAATAGTGCTTTTGGTGCTTTTGGTTTTTTTTACTTTCCTACTAGCCAACTATGCCCAAATGGCTACAACAGCTCTACAATCTGTTATTTATTATGCTTTTGTCTTTCCCATTCTTTTTTTGGCATACAAAATCCTGAGAGCCGATAGGCAAAAAGACTATGCACAGTTGAGTATGTTTTGCAAA
Source organism: Cytophagales bacterium (assembly GCA_003476475.1). Classification (GTDB taxonomy): domain Bacteria; phylum Bacteroidota; class Bacteroidia; order Cytophagales; family UBA9547; genus UBA9547. The sequence continues at coordinate 3,249 of DMUD01000267.1, forward strand.
TGGCTGATGTTGGCAGGAGTGCTTAGTTTGGGTTTTGCCTGAAATTTTTTTGAAAGACTATTATAAAATATTGCAGGTATCGCATTTGGCGACCGACGACCAAATCAAGCGCTCTTATAGAAAGCTAGT
>DMUD01000076.1 GCA_003476475.1 Cytophagales bacterium
CTGTTTTTTATTTTGATGTTGAGGTCGGTAATGTAGTCGTCGGCTCTTTGGGATATTTTTTGAGCTGTTTGTAACGTGCTGTAGCTTTGGGCATTGTCTATCATCGAAATACCACTTGTGAAAATGCCCACCACATTCAGCTGCATTTGAATTCCCCTCGACGAAGTAATGTTTACCCGGTCGTTTACGCCTAAGTTTAGTTTTTCGGCCAAACCCGAACCTATGATGATGCCGTTGTTGACGGTGAGCAAACTTTTCATGTCGCCCGCTACCATTTTGCCTTTCACATCAAACATTTTGTCTTGTTCAATGATGTCTACTCCTACAACGGTGCCATTTAGCTGCATAGAACCATAGTTGTAAAACACGGCCGCATTCAAAAGAGGCGAGGCTCCAGTAACCCTTGCATCTTTTTTGATGAGTTTCAGAATATGAAATCCGTCTTTGATGTTTTGTTTGATGTCTTTTGGCTTTATGTCGTGCACCACATTCAGCGATTTGGATGGTGGAAACACTTTGTCCAAAATGCTTTCCTTTTCTAGTTTTATGTCGTTGTATATGTGAATGTGGGCGGTGTTACTCAGCATCAATTCTTCGAGCAGTTTGTTTACACCCGTCATAAAACTGACCATGGCTATAAACATGCCAATGCCGAAGGTTACGCCCAGTGCCGCAATCATCGACTGTTTGAACCTTGAAAGCAGGTGCGTTTTGGCTATTTGGAAAATAACACTCCCTGTCATGCCCTTAAGGTTTGTAAATGAAAGTGTTGGAGTCTAAACCTTGCAGCACTTCTACAAATTCCAAGTTGCCTATGCCGGTCATTATTTTCTTTTTCTCGGTTTTGTTTACCAGCACCGTGTCTTTGCCAATCAGATACGATTTTGGGATAACCAATGCTTGGTTTTTTTGGCGAATGATGATGTTGGCTTCGGTGGTCATGCCCGGATATAATATGCTGGGAGCCTTTTCAAAAATGGATTCAACTGTGAAAGTTTGGGTTTGCGGGTCTAGCAACGGGTATATTTTCGAGACTTTTGCTTCGTAAACTTCTTCGCCATAGGTGTCGAGTGTGAGCAATACTTTTTGGCCAATATTCACTTTGTTTATATCCAGTTCGTCGATAATGAGCTGTACCATAAACTTTTTGTGGTCGCCTATCAAAGCCAGCGGTTCTTGCGGACTGATGATTTCGCCCGGTTTTTTGTAGAGGGCAAACACTTTACCGTTTATCAAACTGCGAATATTGAAATCGTTTTTGGCGCTGTAGTTCAGCTGGGTTTGTTTTTCGGCATTTTTCAGTTCTGTTCCCAATTGCTCTACCGTGGTAGCATATCTTTTTAGCGCGGCGTTGTAGTTGTTTTTGGAAGTTGTAAAGTCGAGGGTGGCCTTTTCGGCTTGGAAGGCGGTGCCCGCATTTTGTGCATACAGGCTATTGTAGCGCACCATGTTTACCGAATCTTCTCTCAATTTTGCCTTGGCGGTATTGATAACCGATTGTAATTCAAGCAAAATAGGCGAATTTTTACCTGCGTTTCGGCGCGCCGCATCAAGCAATATCTTGGCATTTTCGAAACGCAAGTCGCTGGCTTGGCTTTGGATAACCGCAATTAGTTGCCCTGCATAAACCGTGTCGCCCTCCGTCACTTTGTGTGCTTGCAAAATGCCCGACACCGTCGAAAAAACCTTGTATTCGTTGAAAGCCTTCACTTTGCCCGATGCATACACCGCTTCAATCAAAGGCTTGTATTCGGGTTTGGTTTTTCCTTTTTCCTTTTGGCAGGCAGCAATAGTAAGAAAAAGCAGTACAACACGAATTTTATTTGCGATACGCATAGTCAAGTTTTAACTTTCTTAAATATACACCATTTTCGCTCAAATTGAAATGCACACCGAAGTGGTAAAGGAGTAGTTTTGGTGGCTAGGTTGTAGTTGCATTTGAAAAATGGGGTCTTTGGCCGAAAAACTTCTCGCTTCCACGCGCCACAACACCTTGTCCGACAAGAAGTAGTCTATGTTGAAAGAGTAACCAAATACTTGAAAATTATTTGTTGTATTTGTGGCAATGATTACCCCTTTTGCATCGTGATAATATTCGGTTCGGGCGGCTAAGTGCCATTTTTCGCTGGCTTTCAGTTTCAATATCAAAACAGGGCTGTACCAGGTGTGGTATTGGCGGCGGTTTTGGCCGGCTTGCAATCCTATGTCGAAACCAAGCGTTAGTCCAATTTTTTGGTGTAGCTGAAATTGGCCGTAAAAATTGTGGAAGTAGCGCATAGGTGCCGCACTGTCGTTCCGGATTTCGCCTACAAACGAACTGCTATTTAGGAGGGTACGGGCATTGGGTTTGAAGGTGAGTTGATGTCCCAAAGCAGGTGAATTTGAACCATCCTGACGGTAAATGCGTTGCCAGCCATTCAACAAGAGCATACTCAACAACCATTTTTCATTGGTGCTGGTGTGCGTTACTTTAGCGCCAGTTTCGTAGTAGGGCGAGTTTTCGGCCAATAAACTGCGCGTCAGGTTCCAGCAGTCTTTTCCTATAGCACTTTCAAAACCAATGTGCGAAACGAAAGTCCCGGCATCTAACCACAGGTTTCGTTTTTTCGATAGTTTAAAACCTATATTGGCTTCAAATATATTTTTCAACATTCCGGGTTCGTACCCTAGGTTGTCGATGCTGTATGTGCCGGCCATCAAGGTCACATTGGCGCGTATATTTTGCTGGCTAAAAGCAGCTTTCAAATAGCCCATGTTCAAGTTTGGCTCGTTATGCCGGTTGAAAGAACACAGAAAAGGCTGGCGAATGTGCTGTGCAGGGTTCGAAAAATCGTAGCTGTAAAACATTTCGGCATAGGCTGAAACTAGCAGTGAATTGGAAATTTGGCCTAGAGGTTTTGGAATTTTGGCTTCTAATCCTTGTGGCTCGGCGCTTTGGGCTTTGGCAGAAAAAAGATTCGGGAATAAAAAACAAAATACAATACAAAATCTTGAAAATAAATACATTAATCTCACTGTTTTCCAAAATTTGATAGAAAGGTAAGAAGTGTTATGCTACACAACAGGAATATAATGCTTGCAAGGTGGCACATATCTAATTAAATACAAAGACCTTGGTTCTGCATGTTGCAAATTGGTGAGCTAGAAGCGATAGTAATTCGGGGCTTACAAAAAGCAAACTATTTAAAATTTGAACAAGAAAAACTTCTCCCAAAATTTGTTCATTGTGAACACTTGATGGGCGGCATAACGGTGCAAAAAGAAAGTTTGGGCAAATAGCGACAGGTACCAGTAGGCTCAGAAAAAGATAAGAATAGCCATTGTAAACTAGGTTATGGTTGCTTGAAAGCCCAAAAATACAGGTGGCTTTTTCTTTATACGATGATAAATATCATTTCAGTAGCTGTTTGCAATTGCTTGTTGTCAGGGAAAAATGTATGATAAAAGCAGGGGGATGGCTAATGCAAATAAGCATTTGCTATAGAGCGCACTATCGAAAAATCTAAAAAAACGAATGAAATTCAACTGGTCCAAACTTAGAAATGATTCATAGGCCATGCAAAAAGCAAGTTTAAAAAAGGGGAGCTTTTTCTTTTTTTAAACGACCGTACTTATCTGTATATTTTCCATTTTAAGCCAGCCAAATTCTAATCCTAGAAATCCGATGCGAAAAAATGGAGTGTCTTAGCCCCTCAATATTGGAACTCATTTAATTGTTTTAAGAATCCTTAGTTATCAATAAGTGTATTTAAGTGCCACAATTTCGTTTAAAAAAACGGAGTGAGAGCTTCAATCCGTAGTGAGGTACAAATAAGGTACAAACAAGGAACAAAAAAAGCAAAACAAACATATAACAGAACAAACTATCAAATACACTAAAGCATAAAAAAAGCCCTGAAAATAAGGGCTTTACATGGGTTTATTCAATGTTTTGTATTTGCTTGTTTTGTGTCGGTTACTTTCCTATACAGAAACGGCTGAAAATATTGCCCAAAAGGTCTTCAGTAGTGATAGTGCCTGTAAGTTCGCCCAAATAGTAAAGAGCTTGTCTGACTTCCAAAGCCAAAAAATCGTTACTCAATTGCTGGTCCAAGGCTAGAGTTGTACTACTCAAAGCTTGTGAGACCTTGGTCAAATTCTGGTGATGCCGCGCATTGGTGACTACGGTATTGCCCGTTTTGAAACCATCGGCCTTCACCAATTTCAAAAGTGCTTCTTTCAACTGCTCTATCCCATTTCCTGTTGCGGCTGAAATGGGGATGGAATTTTCCAATAGTTTTGGAGAAATTTCACCTTTTGTCTTGTCTATTTTATTGGCAATGAGCAAAAAAGGCTTTTTTTGAAGCTGTTGTCGTATTTCTTCCAATTCTTGCAAAGAAGCCGTGTTCACATCGAAAAGATACAAAATGACATTGGCCTCTTCCATTTTTTTGCGCGTACGGGCTATTCCCATGGCCTCTAGCTGGTCAGAAGTTTCGCGCAAACCGGCTGTATCGATAAATCGAAATTTAATCCCCGAAATCGTTATTTCGTCTTCAATCACATC
>DMUD01000001.1:0-233 GCA_003476475.1 Cytophagales bacterium
CCTTTGGTTCAATACATTGTCGTTGAAAGTAACGCCGGGAGTAACCAGTTCGGTAACCCCGCGTTTGACAATGCCTTTTACCATTTTGGGGTCTTCCAGTTGGTCGCATACCGCCACTCTTTGTCCGGCACGCACCAACTTGGGCATATAATTGTCGAGCGAATGATGGGGAAACCCTGCCAAGGCAATTTCAGAGGCCGAACCATTGCCTCTTTTGGTAAGTGTGATACCCA
>DMUD01000001.1:538-2402 GCA_003476475.1 Cytophagales bacterium
TCTTTTGGTAAGTGTGATACCCAAAATTTTACTCGCTTTTTCGGCATCTTCGCCAAAAGTTTCATAAAAATCGCCCACCCTAAAAAGGAGCAATGCTCCGGGATATTTGGCTTTGATGGCATTGTATTGCTTCATCAAAGGGGTTTCGCTGCTACTGGCCAAGGCTAAAAATGGGTTTTTACAAAAATAGAAACTTTCGTCAAAGTGATAGGTAAATATATTCGAAAAGCGATATTTGCTTGTACTGGTTACCTCAAAACTCAATTGAATATTTATGTAATATTGGAAAATTAATTAACAAATACATGAAAGTAAGTATTTCCACCACCCTAATTTTCTTGTTGTTTTCCACAGCAATACAAGCTCAGGAAACCAGATTTTTTCAATTTAAGACAACTTGCGGGCATGGAAACTGGCAAGATACTTCATTTATTGCCTCGGCTTCTGACAAAGCCTTGATAGATACAGTTTTAGCCAATTTGGCAAGGCCAATCAAACAACGTAATTTCATAAGTGGCAACATCAAACCCGGCGATGGTGGCCACAACCGAAACGGTAGTCATACTTTTTTGTGGCATTTCGTACCCAATCAATGGAACCTTGCAGAAATGGCCATCGAACTGTGCGATGGTTGTCCCTATTCGGATGTAGATGCCGATACTGCTTATTGGATAGGTACTGTGAAAAGATTTTGTCCTTGGTCTGGAATACCTGTAAAAGAAGTGCTTAATCCTGCACTTGGAATTGAAAGTTCAAAATGGCAGAACGAAGTGAGCATACATCCCAATCCCGCACAAAAAAACCTAAAAGTGCATTGGAATGGGGCAAGTTTTGTACTGGTGACGATACACAATTCGGTTGGACAAAAAATTATGACTTACGAACTTTCAGGCACAAAAGACAACATTGATTTGCCAAACCTTGAAAGTGGAATGTATTTTTTGGAGATAACCGATCTAAAAAACACAACCACCAAAAAATTGCTTGTTGAAAGGAAATAAAAAAGGGGTTCTCGTTCAGAAAACCCCTTTCTCTATCAAATTTCAAGCTTCTACTTGAACATGATGATTTTGGCCATCTTGCTGTTATAGCTTTTCAAATCGGTGCCCGATAGGTTGTCCAATCGACCAGATTTTACTTTGGCAGCATATTTTTCAATGAGCTCAGGCTTGCCATCGAACAGTGCAAGGTTGGTCACAAACTTGCTTATTTGAGGTATTCCAAAATTTTCGTCCATGTGATGTATAGTTTAAGATGGAAAATTATTGTTATTGTGCGTTAATTTTGTCTAGGACTTCCATCACGCCGCGCACTGCTTTTGCCGATTCGTGCATCAAACCAAGTTCTGTTTGGTCGAGGCTCACTTCCAACAATCTTTCTACCCCGTTGCGACCCAATACTACAGGCACGCCTTGGTACACATTGTCGAGGCCATATTCGCCTGTAAGCTGCATACAAACAGGGAAAACACGCTTTTGATCCTTCAAAATAGCTTCAACCATTTGCGCAGCAGCCGAACCTGGAGCATACCAAGCCGAAGTACCCATCATTTTAACCAATTCGCCACCGCCACGTTTCGTGCGCTCGATGATAAGTTCCAACTTCTCGGCTTCAATCAATTCGGTAACAGGAATACCACCTACCGTGGTGTAGCGAGGAAGAGGCACCATTGTGTCGCCATGACCACCCAACAACATCGCTTGGACGTCTTTAGGCGAAACATTTAATTCTTGGGAGATAAAAGTACGGTAACGGGCAGTATCCAAAATACCGGCCATGCCTATCACTTTGTGGCGAGGAAGCCCTGAAGCCAAATGCGCGCAATAGGTCATCACGTCCAATGGGTTTGAAACCACAATGATGA
>DMUD01000001.1:2707-2983 GCA_003476475.1 Cytophagales bacterium
TGGGTTTGAAACCACAATGATGATAGTATTGGGAGAATATTTGACAATATTTTCAGTTACCCCTTTTACAATACCCGCATTGGTCGCAATAAGGTCGTCGCGAGTCATACCGGGTTTGCGGGGCAAACCAGAAGTAATGACTACCACATCGGAATTGGCAGTTTTAGAATAATCGTTGGTAGAACCTACCATGCGCGTGTCGTACAGGTCAATCGGACCTTTTTGCGAAATGTCGAGCGACTTGCCTTCGGCTACGCCCTCTTTGTTGTCAAGCAA
>DMUD01000081.1 GCA_003476475.1 Cytophagales bacterium
TGAAACCGTTATTGTGTAGGTAAATTCAATACGGGATGAAAAAAATGTTATGAATAAATGAATATTTGCCACAATTTGGCAACTATACCAGCTTTTTACCCTTTGGGGCAAATGCCTTTAAATATGCCCTTTGGCGAATTTAGAAGGGCTGAAAATGCTGAATAAGGGTGAGTTAGGGTTTCTAATTACAAGTTCATGTTACTTTAATGAATGATGATTGTGGGAATTTTTGGATAGTAAAGAACTTCAATATTCAATTGTTAAAAATTCAGGCATTCAGTCAGTCTCTATTTTTGCCTTTTTCAATACAGAATTTTTCAATAATCTAAATCGAGGTCTAGCTTTTTTTTAAATTCTCCCAAGTAAGGATATTTCTCTAGCAAGTAGTTGTATTTTTCGGTAGGGGTGTACACTTGAGCATTGGTTTCTTCTTTTTTTTCAACCCAATACTCCAGATTCAGAGTAGGACATACTGTTTTATCGCGCAGGTATTCAATAAGTTCAGATTTGAATGAGGTCAAATAATCGGATAAAAATGTATTTTCAACGCTGAATTTGATTGTAGTTCCTTCTATTTGCAAAGGTCGATTATTTAGGATAAAATATTCATTTATTTTGCCCTGTGCGTTTTTTTCATCAGCTAGTTTTTGCCAAATTTGTTTAACAATTTCCAAATCAAGCGATTTGTTTACTTCTTTCTGGGGAGTCGAAATTGGGGCCGGCTCATTTATAATCGATTCGGTTAAAGGCCTTTCAATCTTTTCAATCAAACTTTCGATAGTGGGCAGTTTGAAAGTAGATTTGACAGGAGCTTGTTTTATGTCATTTTTTTTTTCTGCGAGGTTTCCGTTCGCAGAAGTAGGAGGGGTACTTACGCTTCCGACATCAGTTTTTTTTTTTATCTCGTCGGCAGAACGGGCTAATTCGATGGCTTTGTTCAAATAGGCCATTTTGAGCAAGGCCAATTCTACGTGCAATCGGGCGTTTTTAGACGATTTGTATTGCGTGTCGCAAATGTTGCCTATCGACAATGCTGACATAAGGAAAGAAATAGAAGCTTGGTTTCCTTGCTCGCGGTATTTTTGTTTGGCACTGTCCGAAACTTCGAGCAGTTTTAAAGTGGATTCGTCTTTGCAAACTAACAAATTTCGAAAGTGTTCGCACAAGCCCACAATAAAGTTGTGACCATCGAAACCCTTGGAAAGTATTTCGTCGAATAGCAACAAAAGTTGGTTCGATTGTTCTTGAAGCATGGCATCAGTAATTTTGAAATAATATTCATAATCGAGCACATGCAGGTTGTCAATAGTAGCTTGGTAAGTGATGGCGTGACCCAACGAATAGGTGACGATGAGGTCGAAAATAGAAAGCGCATCGCGAAGGGCACCGTCGGCTTTTTGGGCGATAAGGTGCAAGGCTTCCAATTCATACTGAATAGCTTCCTTTTCGGCAATACCTACAAGGTGCTGGGTAATGTCTTTGATCTGTATTCTGTTGAAATCAAAAATTTGGCAACGAGACAGAATGGTGGGAATTATCTTGTGTTTTTCGGTGGTAGCAAGTATAAAGATGGCATAGGCGGGTGGTTCTTCTAATGTTTTCAAAAAAGCATTGAAAGCCGATTGAGAGAGCATATGCACCTCGTCGATAATATATATTTTGTATTTGCCCGATTGTGGCGCATAGCGCACTTGTTCTACTAGGTTTCGAATGTCATCTACAGAATTGTTGGAAGCCGCATCCAGTTCATGAATGTTTAGTGAACTGCCCGTGTTGAAGCTTTTACATGAATCACATTCGTTGCAAGCTTCGTTTTCGGGGCTTAAACTTGTGCAGTTGATGGTTTTGGCCAAAATACGGGCACAAGTGGTTTTGCCTACACCTCTTGGGCCACAAAAAAGGAATGCTTGGGCAAGATGGTTGTTTTTTATGGCATTTTTTAGTGTAGTTGTGATGTGCGATTGCCCCACTACAGAATCAAAAAGAGCGGGTCTGTATTTTCTGGCCGATACGACAAAATTTTCCATCAGACAAATGTAAGTGATGTGTTACACATCGACAATAGAATAGGCTACCGTATTTTATTTCATGGTTGGAAGGGTTTTTGTTGATGGCTTGTGTTGGTGTTCACAATTGGATTGTCCATCTAGAATAGCTTCTTTTTCTGCGCTTTCTTTAATGTTCTTTTTTTCTATTAAAGTGGAAAAGTCGGGTTGGCCTGCCTCTATCCAACTGGTATACCAAAGGTCGGCCACCATTTTGATGGAGCTTCGCATTTTACGTTCTACCTGACCTTGAAGGGCATTGGAATATTGCAGAGCAAAGGCGCGTGAATACACTCTAATGGTTGTGTGATTGCGTTCTTCAAAAGCGTATTTCTCGTCGGTTTTGATATCTTTGCTCAAAGCTGATTCGAAACTCAATACACTGTCGACTGCATTGTGAGATAATTGTACTGTTTTCCAAGCGTGTGCTTGTACGTCTTGTATATATTCAGCTTTGCCTATCAAATAGTCGTATTTTTTTGCATACAATTCTGGGACTCGGGTTTCCCACAAGGCATGAATGCCTTTTTGGTTGGTGAACTGGCCATCGTAGTTATGGGTAGTGTGCAAGGGTACGTTGGCATCGGCTATATAATGTCCTAAGTCGGAAGCAAGGTGTAAAATAGCTTGGGCATCTTTCGCTTGCATGGCCTTGGTCAGGCTTTTTTGCATGTGAAAAATGTGCCAAGGTAAAATACCATGTTGGTTTAAAGAATCTTCATGAATTAGTTTTTCTGCGTCGCTGAAATATTTGGGCAAAGTAGCAAAACCCATGTGGTGGTAGGTGTCCAAGTCAATGTA
>DMUD01000311.1 GCA_003476475.1 Cytophagales bacterium
AATAAACATGTCGAAAGCACACAAAAAGAAAAAAACCAGTAGTGACATGAATAAAAGCTTAATTGTTATGCTCAAAATCTTGGATTTCACAATTCTTTCTTTTTTGTGCCCATGCCAACTAAAAGTGAGCAATGAAATCCGGTAGAAGTTGAACATAAGATAGGAGAACGTTATTCCAATAATGGCAGCTTCCAACAGGTTTTGGTACAAAACATAGCCTACATAAGTGAAGGATACGAAGGAACAAATGGTAAGACTAAAAAGCACAATACCCGTCAAAAAAAAGAAAGTTCTTGTTTTGGGGCTAGCCTGTTGTAAATAGAAAGGGTCACAGGAAGCATATTTCCAAAAAAACTCTTGCATGTCAAGTTCGGTTCAAGATTCAATATACTTGTCGGGATTGTTGTCCACGTCCAATTTCTTTTTCTCGACATGTTTTTCAATGATGTGTCGTTTTATTTCCATTTCCGATTCCAGCAGTTTCACTTTTTCTTCAAGAAGTTTGTCGGCAAGAAGATATAGGTCATATTCCAATTCTACTGCTTTGCCGCCATTGGGTTGGCTTGCCAAATAGCCCTTTCTCTGCACGCCATGCCTTGCAATAATGATAGCCTTGTGGTTTTCGTCAAGGTAGTCGTAAGGGCTTTTTATCATCATTAATTTAAAAAAGATAGGCGCTAGTTCGATAGCCCAAAATAGAAGAGTAATGAAAGTAGATATCCAAAATCCTGCTATTTCATGCGCCAGTTTGATTCGTTCCAATAAACCATCTAATCCTTTTGCAACCTCTTGGTTTTTAGAAAGGGCTATTTCCTTTTCAGACATCAATGCCTTCCTTTTTTTCTCAGCTTCATTTTTCTTGTCAGCGTTTTGCTTGTCATATTGCTGAATTTCAGCTTTTATGTCTTCCATTTGTTTTTCTTGGGCAATAGCTATTTGGCCACGGCCTCCTTTTACATTGGCTCTGCCGGTCATGTTGTCTTGGTAGGCTTGTTCTACGGTCTTGTATCGTTCTTCCAATTTTTGTCTCCCACCATAAATTTTTTCCAAGTCAGTTTCTACCACCTTCAATCTTTCTTGAAAATTTGCATTGGTTCTGATTTCGTAATCCTTCTGAAGTTCCAATTGTTTTTCATGTAGCTTATTGTCAATTTCAGTTTTGAACATCCTAATCTCAATTGGTTTAGAGATGGTGAGGGCAATGATAGTACCCATTATTAGTCTTGGTATGGCATTTGTCCATTCTTTTGCGCTAATGCTATCGGTTCCGTCTCCCTTGCCCGTAGAGGAAATAATAAATCGGTCAAGGTTGAATATCATCAGGCCCCAAAAAAGGCCGAATATGAACGACAGCGAAAAAGTAAACATATCGAGCGATTCTTTTTCTATCGCACCCCCTTTGGGTTGAAAAATGGTGTAAAAGGCATAGCCACCTGCCATACCTGCCATTATACCTGTGGCAAACACGATGCCTCCCAAACAAGCATACTTCACGTGGTCGGCATAGGTGCAGTTCAACAATATATTTTTGTCGGCACCCGCACAATTCCAAAGAAATCGGGTAATGGCGCTAGGCATTGCTAATTTGTCGTAATGAGTGTGCGACAAGTAATCGTTTTGGGCAGATTTCGTTTCCATTAGTATCAGTTATTGTTGAAAATCTTGGTATTTAATTTTAGATTAATTCAATAAGCTTTGAGCGATTGTATAAACGATTGAGGAAAGACTTTTTCGTTTCTTATCCTTAAAAAAATGGGTTTATTGTATAAAGATAAATTTATTTGTTTTAGAGATTGCGTGCCCAAGGAAGTGTTTTTTGTGCTGAATTTGGTTTTTGAAATTCTAACTATTGATTGTTCAATTTCCTTGAAGTTGGGGCCTGTTTTTTCGGTATAAATAAGTTTAAAAGGCTGTACTTTTTTTAATTTTTCATGTTTTTTAGTTTGGACTGTGAGTGGATAGTTTGACTTAGAAAAAAGTCCATGCACGATTAGTTCGAAACTGCCATTCGAACCAGCCGAATTTACCACAGGAGTTTTGTCAAAAGTAACGTCGTTTCCATTGATGGTGGCTTTGTAATAATTTTTGGCATCCCACATGAAACAGACTGGTAATCCTTCTATCATGTTTTGCTGCATGGAGTCAAAAAACAAAATAGAAGTTTTTTTTTGTTTTAGCTTTGGTAGCAATCTCATAATAAGCCAAAATTGACGCAGTTTAAGCCACAATAACGATCCAATTTTAGTAAAAGCATGGGCTACTGGAGTGGCTAAATCGGGAATCGTCATAAAAATTTTAAGAGGTTTGGCTAAATATGTTGCAAAAGTATATAAAAAAAATAAATACATTGACTTAATATTGTCCAATTGGCGAATTCAAAAATGGAAAATTTCTCTTTTACATCGTTTAAAAAGTTACCTCTTATCAATCTTGATGACGAAAATGCATCAAAAGTGTATGCTTCAAAATCTATTTCGGCAGCTGTAATTGACATTCTCGATGGCGATTTGTGGTCGTCGAAGGTGAGTTTAGTAGGTAATTTTGTTTTGCTCTCCTCTATTGTGGCAAGTACTCTTACCTATGTTTTGTCGAATGGCGAAAGCTTTGCTGGCAGTCGTTTTTTTAGTGTTATTGACAATGTAATAGGGGCTATTTTCATTTTTGAGATTTTGGGCAGACTTCGATTTGCCAAATATTTAGGCTATGGAAATCGCTTGGTTCCACCCCTTTCTTATGCATTTTCCTTCATTGGTATGGTCGATATTTTGGCTGTTTTCCCTTTCGTAGCCGGAATGTTGGGTTGGCACATCACGGGTGTTTTTGCTTCGATCAGGATTCTGAGGATGTGGCGAATGACAAGGTACATCACCTCTTTTCGTGGGGTTGCCGATGCATTTCAATCGCGCCGTGATGAAATTTTGGTGACTTTAATGGCCGTTTTGTTGCTGTCCCTTACACTTTCGGCTGTGATGTACCATGCCGAAATGGCTGTAGGCTCGAATGTTTTTGCAAGCATTCTCGAAGTGTTTGTATGGTCGATGGGAAAATACACTGGTGATTACGGAGCCATTGCCGGTGCAGTGCCCTTAAGTGCCATGGGCAAACTAATTGCTACTATCAATGGTTTGTTGGGCATAGCTCTTTTTGCCATTCCAGCCGGTATTCTTGCCTCTGCTTTCATTGACCAGCTAAGCGAGGAAAGACGAATGAAAGAAATAGCAGAACGTTTTGAGAAATTACATCAATTCTTTTTGAAATCTTCGGGTGGCGGAAAACACCTAAAATACAAGACTCGTTGGCGCAATGCTTCATTTGAAACGCTGCAAGCCAAATTTGTTTTTTCCGATCAAGACCTGTTTGAAGCCATTCGTGAATCTCCCTCTTTGCGATTTAGGGCAATGAAATCCAGTCCCGAATTGAAATACAACGACACACGCATAGTGGAGTTTTTTGATAAAAATTGCAGTTATGGATACCGCAGTTATAACAGAGAAAGCCACATTCATCTTGTGAATCCCATAGGCAACAGCGAGCGAGGCATAAGTCATTTTAGCGCTACTTTGGGCAAATGCTTGAATACTAATTATTATTCGAGGGAAGTGCCTTTGGAGCACAAAGGCGACTTGGTAGGGGGCAACAAATCTATTTATTATGCAGCCTATTTAAAAGATGAAGCAGGGAAATATGAAAAACCCTTTCAGGATTTCATGACCGATTTATTTTCTGTCAAGTCCGACGATTTGGTAGTCATTTTATCTTCAGCGGCCAGTGGTCGTAGCAGCTTTGTATTGGAGTACAGCAATGCCAACGAGGAAACCGATTTGACAGTGAAAGCTCAAAAAAATCGTGTTGAAGAAATCAGGAAAATCATGAAAGATTCCCTCTCAAATGTGCACTATCGTTCGCCAAGAGAAGTAAATATTAATATGGACTTTACGATGGAGGAAAATACCATTGGAATTGATGATGACCATTCATTGCTCAAATGTATAAGTAAAAAAACAGAAGCAATTGTGGTGGCTATTTATGTAAATATTGGTCTTCTAACAGCCGATGATGACGCTTATTACTGTACGCTCACTGCTTTGGGACAGATTATTAAAAAGTTGCAAGGCCTGTATCCCAATCGAACTAATGGAGGGGAGTGGTCAAGTGCCTATTCAGCAAGCACATAAAAAAGTATATTTCCCTCATTTCACCCACCAAGCAAAAAAGCAGTGTAGAGCATTTCACAATCTCTATTTTTAGCCGTATTTTTGCGCACTTTTGTGCAAACTGAGGTACTTAAACAAGGCAAATAACATTCATTATTATTAGTTAACTGATCTTTAAATGGCATTAATCGGAAAAATTCGTGAAAAATCAGGTATCGCGGTAGGCATTATTGCGGTGGGCCTTTTGTTGTTTATTGTGGGGTCTGACCTTATGCAAACCAACTCTTTGATATTGGGTAAGAGCAGTACGCTAGTGGGTACCATTGCGGGAAATGATATTGACTACAAAGAATTTCAAGTAAAATTGGACGAAGCCAAAGCCAACTATTTCAACCAAACTGGCAAAGCACCAGCCGATTACGAATTGCAAAGTATTACTGAGCAGGTTTGGAACCAATTTATTTTCGACAATGCCTACATTCCTGAATTTGAAAAATTGGGACTGGTGGTGTCGGAAGATGAACAAGTGGACATGGTGCAAGGAAAAAATATTCACCCCAGCATCAAACAAACGTTTGTGAACCAAGAGACCAAAGAGTTCGACAAGGCGTTAGTCATCAATTACCTCAAAAACTTGAATTCACCCCAGGTAGATGCACGCCAAAAAGCCATGTGGGTGAATTTTGAAAAAAGTTTAGGTCCCGATAGGTTGCGCGTGAAGTATGAAAACTTATTGAAGCAATCGGTGTATGTGACCAAAGAAGAACAGATGCGCCAATACCATGCACAAAACGACAAAGCGAACATTCAGTTTGTAAACGTTTCTTTTTCATCTATTGTTGATTCTACTATCAAAGTGGAAGACAGTCAGTTGAGGGTGTACTTGAACAAAAACAAAGAACGATACAAAGTGGAAGAGAGTGTTTCGCTTGACTATGTCACATTTGATATCAAACCTTCTAAAATTGACAGTCTGTATTATCAAGAAGAAATGGCAAGTCTTAAAAATGAATTTGCCCAAACTAAAGACGATTCGGCTTTTGTGAACATCAATTCCGACAATCGCAACGACATTAGTTTTGTAAACTTGGCCAATCTCCCCACACAGCTAACCAATTTGGTGTCTTCTCCTCAAAAAGACACAGTTTATGGGCCAATCAACGACATGGGTAGTTTGAAATTGTTCAAAGTCTTTGCAGTGAAGCAAGACAGTGTATGGTCTACACGTGCCAGTCATATTCTGTTTAAAATAGAAAATGGTAATAAGGCAGTTGCGCAGAAAAAGGCCGATAGCGTGTTGAACCTCATCAAAAAAGGAGCCAATTTTGAAATGCTTGCCGCCAGATATGGCACCGACGGTACCGCTTCGCAAGGCGGAGATTTGGGTTGGTTTAGCGAAGGCAGAATGGTGAAGCCATTTAGTGATGCCGTTTTCAACGCACCAACAACGGGTCTTTTGCCCAAAACTGTAGAAACCGAGTTTGGCTATCACATTATAAAAGTGACTGCTCCCAAGACCAAAACCCAGTACGGGGTAGCCACCATTACTCGTCGTATAGTGGCCCGCGACGAAACGAACGATTCCATTTACAACCTTGCCGGTAGTTTTCAAACCAAATTGCAA
>DMUD01000280.1:0-238 GCA_003476475.1 Cytophagales bacterium
TTGGGTCAAGAAATATCTCAAGGTAAAATAATATCACAACAGACAATTGTTAATTTGAATGGTGCGTTGAGTGAAGGCTTGTATTTTGTTAAAGTCTACGATGCTCTAGGCAATGTTCTGACCACTGAAAAACTGTTAGTGGAATAGTTCGCGAATGTCTTTCTAAAAGGGAAAATTGTCCGAAGGACGAATGTGCTATGCACGAATGCCTCAGGCGAATGTCCGAAGGACGAATGTG
>DMUD01000280.1:534-2895 GCA_003476475.1 Cytophagales bacterium
CGAATGTCCGAAGGACGAATGTGCTTTGCACGAATGCCGGAGGCGAATGCTTCGCGAATGTCCTATGGACGAGGGCGATTTCATCGCGAGGGCGAATTGCTTCGCGAGGGCAACGGGCGTTGCGAGGGTCCGTTGGACGAGGGTAATTTTAAAACTAATATATTATTCAACATTAAATAATTTCACAATATATTTAACAAGATAAAAACGAAACAAATCACATATTAAAAAAATGAAATCTTTCTACTTAACTGTCTTCTCGATGCTACTCTTTACAACTGCTAAATGTCAAGACCAATACGCTATTGCTGAGCCTATCAAAACTCAACTGCAATCAGAGGAAACCTTCATCGCCACTTGCCCAAACTTCTTAATAAATGAATATGAGATGGCGAAAAAAAGGATAGTAGCCAATCAGAATTTCAATTTTTACTTCAATAAAGCATGGCAGTATGTTAACAAAAATGGAGAAAAAAGCTACGATGCTATTGTAAATTTTGAGCAAGCAATAAAAAGAAACCCAACAAATGGTGGACCTTATTCAGATTTAGGAAATTGTTACCGAGGCGGATTTCAATGTTTTAGCAAAGCAAAATATAATTACTCAAAAGCTATTGAGCTGGGGTATACAGAAGGATTTGTTTACTACAACAGAGCTATTTGCTATTACGAATTGAAACAATTTGAATTGATGAACAAAGATTTGACTATGGCGAAAAACCGCGGTTGGAACAGTGACCCCTACAATCTTTCCGGGAAAATGAATAAATAATTTTTTTTTAAAACAAAATTCCTCGTAAGTCAGGGTCAAATGCAACCAATTAAATAGGAAAAACACACAAAATCAAATACCTACTCCCCTACTATGAAATATCTTTTATTCACGCTAATCTTTGTTGCAAGTCTAACTTCTTGCAACGAATCAACTCCAACGGCAAACACCAATTCAAACAATCAAAGCGGCACTCAAGCTCCTGCGCAAACACCACCTAACAATAATGTGCAAGGCAATGAAATTCAAAAAGCTGTAGAGAAACCCAATTTAACATGGGAGCAGCTATACCCCATTTTGAAAAACAATTTATTACAGACTACTTGTGAGCCTTGTTATATAGCTGAAGAAACAGAAAAAACGTTAAACTTGAACTCAACGGAATCTGATGGTTTTCTTTCTGGTTGGGACTATAATAAAAACGATTTAAAGATAGTTGATATTGATGGCGACGGCATTGTTGATTACACCATTGAAATGTTCAATTCTGGCGGTGGATGTGGTGGCCAGGTTGGATTTAGCGAAACATGGACTCTGTTCGGATCAAACCCATCGAAATTCCTTAACACTCGCGTTGAATAGTTAATCTTTAAAAAAATACTAATCAGTAAATGAAAAACACTGAAGGCAGATTCTTTGAGGACATCAGCTAGCCTATTTTTACAAAAGTATTTTTAAATAATCGATTCATTCGAAAACAAAATATCAAAAAAACAGTCTCTAATTAAGCTGTTTGAAAAAAACTAATTTTAAATTCAGTCGCAATAAGTAACACGTCAGAAATTTATATGATTATGGAAGAAACAAATGTTTTCAAAAACTCTTTTGGTTCAGTCACGAATAAACGAGTTGTTTTGCAATATAAAAATGGAACAGAGGATATCCCAATTAGCCAGATTTCCTCTATTAGTTTTCAACGTAAAAGAAACCATTTTCTATCCTTTGGATCTTTCGTAATAGCAATAGCATTAGCCTGTATTTTGGGAATTCAATTAGAAAATGCTTCTGGTGTTGAAGTCTTGATCCTATTTGTACTCATTGTTTTTTCACTTTTCTCAGGTATTGCCAACAGAGTTGGTCATCACGAAATATTGATCAGCGCTGGAGGTAAGGATAGAAAGGCACTAAAAGTAGAATTCGCTAAAACAAAGGATGGGCTCGAATTCGTAGATGCGATAAAGAAAACTCTGGTTAATCTTTCTTAAGATAGCCGAAAAAAAACTAGCGGAAAATAGACACTACCTTTACCTCTAATGAAAAACAAATTGTTTTCCGTTTCTAGAAACATCATTTTACTCGCTTCACTCCTACTCTCTTTTTCGGGGGTGGCGCAGACAGCGGTGTTCTCTTGTTCGGACATAAGCATTGCGAGTGTAACTGCAAATGAATTCGATTTGACAACGACTTTGATTAATATTCAGCTGGAAGGAAGTGCTGCTGATTTTATGAATTATCCGATGGTGACATCGGTGACCGATTGCAATGGAAATGTGATTGCCACTGGAAATCTATTCTATTTCGGACAGTTTGGACAATCGGTGCAAGGGTATCCGGTTAGTTTAATCAACGGTCCAATCTGCTATCCGATT
>DMUD01000237.1 GCA_003476475.1 Cytophagales bacterium
GGCAACCACAACAATTTTTCGAAATCCACCACTTGGTCATTTTTTACTTTTATGCCTTCTGCTTCCAATAGTTGTTGCATTTTTACATGGGTTGAAAAATGCAATTTGCCTGTAAGCATTCCATTTCTATTTACCACCCTATGAGCGGGAACCTGTGAGATTGTGTGCGAGGCATTCATTGCCCAACCAACCATACGGGCACCCATTTTAACACCAAGATAATGCGCAATGGCGCCATACGTTGTGACCCTTCCTTGTGGAACATGTTTTACCACTTGGTATACTTCCTCAAAAAAGTGGGAATGACTCATTTATACCAATTGAAAATACTTCCAAAATGAAACAAGTAAAAAAGCGACTAAAGAAAACGGAATTAATACTTTCCAACACAAATACATCAATTGGTCTGTGCGCAAACGCGGAAACGTCCATCTTATCCAAACCATGACAAAACACGCCAACAATGTTTTAGAAACCAACCAAAATACTCCACACGCCAAAACAGACCAATGCCCCAAAATACCGCTTGTCCACGTTCCTAGCAAAAAAGACCCTACATTGGGAAAAGGAGTAGCCCACCCGCCCAAAAACAATATGGCACCCAAGAGGCTCACCAATATCATCATAGCATATTCCGCCAAAAAGAAAATACCAAAACGGATACCTGAATATTCGGAATGATAACCAGCTACCAACTCAGATTCAGCCTCGGGCAAATCGAACGGAGCTCGGTTACATTCTGCCAAAGTTGAAATGTAAAACACGATATAAACCAAGAACATAAATGGCGACTGCAAAATGTTCCATGAAAAAATCCCACCCCATGAAGTGGTTTCTATGCCCAATTGCTTGATACCTAATAACCAGGTTTGACCGTCGTGCCATTGACTCTGTCGCACCGCAATTTCACCCAAATCCATAGAACCTGTCATCACCACCACCGAAAGCACCGTCAAGCCTACAGGTATCTCGTACGAAACGATTTGTGCCACCGAACGCATCGCACCCAACAAGGCAAATTTATTTTCGGTCGCCCAACCCGCCATCAGCAAACCCATTACATCCAAAGAAATAATGGTAAGGCAAAAAAAGATGCCCACATTCGACACCAAGGGTTCAAAACCAGGTGCCAATGGCACAAAAGCAAACCCTGCAAATACCACCACGAAAATAAAAAGTGGGGCAAACTTAAACAGGAAACGGTGGGCACCATTTGGCACTATATCTTCTTTTTGAATCATTTTGAGCAGATCGGCTATGGCTTGCAATGAGCCCCTAAAACCTACTTCGACAGGGCCAAAACGGTCTTGAATAAAAGCCGACATCTTCCTTTCAACATAAAAAATGATAATGACCATGACTAGCGTAAGCGCTAGGTAGAGGAATGGCAATATGAGTTGTGCGATACCGATGGAAAGTTTAAAGAATGCAAAAAAAGTAATTAAGGGGAGAAAGAACTGTCTTTCGCCAAAATATTTTTGGTACTAGGCTCTACCTCATACTCTTCGTCCAGTTCCTCAATCTCCGACGAAACTACCACAGGCAAAATGAGCAAATACTTTTGATTTTGAGATTGGGGTTTGATGGTAAGGCTTTGAGTCCTTAACCAAGGGTTGAAACTTCTCAATGTGGCCAAGCTTATGTGGTGGGTTTTGGCAAATTTCGACAAATCTGAAATTGTTTCCCTTACTTCCACCACCTTCACTTCCGATACTTTACCCGACTTGCGAACACGGTACCCGTAGCGCGCAGCATTTTCTATAAGGTCTTTGCTGGCCATGACCAAAAAAAAGTACCGCTCTGTTTCATGGTTCGAACGTATAAAATGCACACTGCTTGCCCCATGCTTCTTTTTTAGACGCATAAAAGCGTTGCTTCCCATATTATAGGCCAGCGCCACACTGGTCCAGTCGCCAAACATATTGTAGGTTTGCCTCAGCAACTTACATACCACTTCCGTAGATTTGATGGGGTGAAAACGCTCGTCCACCTCCTCGTTTACTTCCAATCCGAGTCCTCTTGCGGTGATGGGCATCATTTGCCAAAAACCGCCAGCCCCCTTGTTGGAAAAAGAAAGCATGAATTTACTTTCAGCTGTTGCTACATATTTGAAATCATCAGGAATCTTATTTTGGCGCAAAATGGGCTCAATGAGTGGAAACCATCGCTTTGCCGCCTTTATCATATCCAAATTGCCAATGTTGTAGTTTCTATTTTGGGCAATGGCTCTGCGGTAACGCTTCAGAATAAGGGGCGAGTCGAACGGAAGAATTTCACCCGCAAAGGTGAATTTAACCAACTTTTTACTTTGTTTCTCAGCCACTCGCTTATGTATTACAAGCTTTTGGGGAGTGCTTGTAGAATATTTCATCCACGCGCTCAGGATTGAAATTACCGTTATCGCCGCTAAAATTTTGGTATTTCTGGCCGATATATTTTTGAGACTGAAGCGCATCTTTAGAATAAAGTTGCGCTTTTAGAGGGAGAAAAACAAATATACCGCGAACTTATCAATAGTAATTGGCGCGCTTTTCGCCCCAAATCTTAAGCAATACAAAGCCTACAATCATGCCACTGAGGTGGGCAAAATGGGCCACATTGTCGCCCGACTGGTTTTGAAGCATGCCATAAACCGATGTGAGGCCATAAAAAATAACCAAGTACATCATTTTCAAGGGCAAGGGAGGAAAAAGCAAAAACACTTCCATAAATGGAAAAATGATGCCCACGCCCAACAGCACCGCATACAAGGCGCCCGAAGCACCCACCATAGTCGTTTTTGATTTTACCAAATAAATGGATTTTACAAATTCGGTGCTTTCGGCAACATATTGCGTGTTTTGTGGATTGGCTGCATAGTCGTTGATGAAACGATAGTTTTGCAAATACACATCATGTGCATATTTATTCATAAAACTGGCAAATGCCTCGGCATTGGGTTGGCTCACATAGGCATCTACCGCCTCTTTTAGAGAATAAATGTCGTAATACACGTAGGCCGAATACAGCATTCCGGCCCCTATACCACTCACTACATAATACATCAAAAACTTTTTGCTGCCCCAATGCCTTTCCAATACCGGCCCAAAAAAGAACAAGCCCAGCATATTGCTAAAAATGTGCATTCCGCTGGCGTGCACAAACATGTAGGTAAAAAACTGTACAGGATTGAAATCCCTAGACCCCACATAGTGCAACGAAAGCAAATCGCTGGCACCTATCCCCAACATGCTGCCCGAAAAATAAACCAACGCATTGATGATGATAAGATTGAGAACTATTGGGGTGGTATTGTTAAACATACTATATTTTAGTTCAAAGTTTAAAGTTCAAAGTTTAAAGAAGATGCTAACCAATAACCGACAACTGTTCGGTTAGCGCCTTGATTTTCACCTCGGCATCGGCTTTCTTGTTTCTCTCGTTCTGTATTATTTCTGGCTTGGCATTTTGCACGAAACGTTCGTTGGAAAGTTTCTTGTTGACCGATTCCAAAAAACCTTCCAAGTACGCTAGTTCTTTTTGCAGGGCTTCTTTCTCTTTGTTTTCGTCGAGCAACTCGCCTATCGGGACAAAAATTTCATCTGTCTTGGCCAAAAAACTCAGACATTTGTCTTGCTGATCTTTCACAAACAGTATGGCCGAAACATTGGCAAGGCGCTGCACAACGCCCCCAAACTTCTTGTACACATCCTCGCTGTTGGCACGCACCCTCAATTCCAAAGCATTCTTTAGCGGTATCTGTTTCGTATTTCGAATGGCGCGCACCCCTGTCACTACCTCAAAGGCGAGCTCAAACTCCTTCAAAACTTGAAATTGAGATGTGGCAAGAGCCGCAGCCGTAGGATACGCAGCCACTATCAGGCAGTCTTTTTCGCCTCTCTGCCTTAGTTCGTGCCATAGCTCTTCCGAAATAAAGGGCATAAAAGGATGCAAGACTTTCAGTAAATCTTCAAAAATCGCAATCGTTTCTTCGTACACTTTCTTGCTCAGTGGCTTGCCATATTCGGGCTTTGCTATTTCCAAATACACCGAACAAAAATCGTCCCAAATGAGGTTGTACACGGTATTCAATGCGTCTGAAAGACGGTATTTGCCATAAAAATCTTCCAATTCAAGCAAAACTTGTGCAAAACGTGCCTTGAACCATTCTATGCCCACGGCACTGGCTTGGTTCATCTGAGTATCGTCCAGCTCCCAACCGCTCACCAGTCGGTAGGCATTCCATATCTTGTTGCTAAAATTTCGGCCTTGCTCGCACAGTTTTTCATCGAATGGCAAATCGTTGCCTGCGGGCGAACTTAGCAGCATGCCCATTCGCACCCCATCTGCACCGTACTTTTCAATAAGCTCGAGCGGTTCGGGCGAATTGCCAAGCGACTTGGACATTTTCCTGCCCAATTTGTCGCGCACAATGCCTGTGAGGTACACATTTTTGAAAGGCATTTGGTGACGGTATTCGTAGCCCGCCATAATCATCCTTGCCACCCAAAAAAACAATATTTCGGGAGCCGTTACCAAATCGTCGGTAGGGTAATAATATCGTATGTCTTCGTTTTCAGGATTTTTGAAACCGTCGAAAACGGAAATGGGCCACAACCAAGACGAAAACCAAGTATCCAACACATCTTCATCTTGCCTCAAATCCCCTACCCTAAACGCTGAGCCCTGAACTCTCAACTTTTCGAGGGCATCTTCCTCAGTCTTCGCTACTACAAAAGTACCGTCGGGCAGGTACCAGGCCGGAATGCGGTGCCCCCACCAAAGTTGCCGCGAAATGCACCAATCGCGCACATTTTCCATCCAGTGGCGATACGTGTTTTTAAACTTGGCAGGATGCAGTTTAATGTCGTCGTTCATTACATGCGCCAACGCAGGTTTTGCCATTTCCTCCATTTTGCAAAACCATTGCATGGAAATGCGAGGCTCTATCACCGCGTGGGTGCGTTCCGAACAGCCCACTTTGTTTTTGATATTTTCGGTTTTTACCAAATACCCCGCTTCTTTCAAATCGGCAGCAAATTTTTTGCGTGCTGCAAACCTGTCCAAACCCGCATAGTTGCCCCCTTTTTCGTTGAGCGTACCATCGGGATTGAACAAATCGACTATTTCAAGGCCATGTTTCAACCCTAAATTGTAGTCGTTCAGGTCGTGGGCGGGTGTTACTTTCAAACATCCCGTGCCAAAATCCTTATCTACATATTCGTCGGCTATTACAGGAATTTTCTTTCCTGAAAAAGGGATAATGACTTGTTTTCCAATCAAATGCTGGTACCGCTCGTCGTGCGGATTTACACAAATGGCGGTATCGGCCAAAATGGTTTCGGGGCGCGTGGTGGCTATCGTCATTTTCTCTTCAGAGCCCTGTATGGCATAGGCCACATAAAACAACTGCGAGTCCACCTCCTTATGGTACACCTCCTCGTCCGACACAGCAGTGAGCCCCACAGGATCCCAGTTTACCATGCGCGAACCACGGTAGATATACCCTTTCTTGTGCAAATCGATAAAAACATCCATTACCGCATCCGAAAGGTCCTCTTCCATGGTGAAGCGCGTCCTGTCCCAGTCGCAAGAGGCACCCAGTTTTTTGAGCTGGTCTAGAATAATGCCGCCATATTTTTCCTTCCATTCCCAGGCATAGCGCAGAAATTCCGCTCTTGTCAGGTCTTTTTTTGCTATGCCTTTTTCCTTTAGCATCGCCACCACTTTGGCTTCGGTGGCTATAGAGGCATGGTCGGTACCTGGCACCCAGCAGGCTTCTTTGCCTTGCATGCGGGCACGGCGCACCAATACGTCTTGTATGGTATTGTTCAGCATGTGGCCCATGTGCAACACCCCCGTCACATTGGGCGGCGGTATCACTACGGCAAAAGGCTTTTTGTTAGGGTTGGGCTTTGAACGGAAAAACCCGCGTTGCATCCAGTATGCATACCACTTGTTTTCCACCTCGCGTGGATTGTACGTTTTCGAAATTGCCATAAATACAAATGCCCTGCAAAAATAGGGGAAAAATTGGGAGGGAGGTGTGGATTGGAGAAAGAAGCTGTAGTAGCTTGAATGCAAAAAAATGACTGAGAATAAATTTGGCTCAAGTTATCTCGACATTATACCACACTTTTACTTTGAAAATCATTTCTGATGCGGTGTAAGGTATTATCACCTTACACTTCCAAACAACATCTTGGCTCACGCGCCAAATATTACATGGAAAATATAGGTATTGGGTGTTTTACTCACTACTAAACCTATAGTGGGTAGGTATTTGTGTTAGATGAGGACACCTGACACGGCAGGAACCTCAACTTACACATGTGCGCATTTTGCATAGCCCACAGAGACCGACTATTCAAAATGCGCATACACGCAAAAAAAATATTAGTATTAAA
>DMUD01000243.1 GCA_003476475.1 Cytophagales bacterium
GATCAAGAAATGGAGTCGACACAAAAGTGAAGCGACCTTATGCTTGTAAGGCCAAAATATGCTTCGGCCTGATTTGCCAATATTGCTGATAAGTGGCATTAATTGTTTGAAAACTAAAGGTGCTTTTGAGTTGAGGTAGAAAAAAATAGGATGAAAATTCAGCATATCGCCCTCTGTAAGGATTAATGATGTTATCTCTGGTGTCAATAATACTGACAACACCAAGTGCAGAGCCTACACCCCCTTTATAACCAGTGATGTTTCCCGCTTCCAAAAGTCCTCCAGCTGAATACGAAAAACCGTATTCATATTCTAGCTCGTAATCAAAACCCACAAATAAACCTGGCTTGATTTTTTTCAATTGCAAGGACTTCAGTACAAATAAGTTGTAACTATATTTTTCCTCTTGAGATTTACTTGTATTATTTCCAATTCCATAGAAGCGATCCGGAAAATCTCGAAAACGAATATCGCCCTTCAATAAATAGTTTTCGTCTTGTGTAAATACATGCCAGGTTGCCCAGGCATCTAGTTGACGATTCTGGGTGTAATCCGCTAAAAATTGCAAATAAGAGACCCTAGGATGCAGAGCCGCATTTAAGGAGGGTTTCACCTTGAAATAGTAAACACCTGCTGCACCTGCTGCCCAACGCGTATCTGGTGTGTAGTAAAGAAGTGGTAAGGCAAAAATGCCATTTTTGTCTTTGGCAATCGTATCTGATAAAGGCGCGAAACCTAGAAATTTCTTATGCTGCGTCGTGTCATACTGCGTTTGTGCCTGTAGTGATAAAATAGAAAGGCACGACCAAAGTAAAACCCGAAAGTTCAAGGTAAAAAGATATTAGGTAAGACGCTCAATTATTTCTCTGTGTGCTGCAAATTTAAGCAACAATTGCTCAGCAGTAAACAACTCAAAATCTCTAAAGTCGAAGCCTGGCGCAACGGCGCAAGAAACCAAAGCATAGCCTTCAGCATCTAGAATTGAGCTTCCAAAAATGGTGTCCTTGGGAATCCAGAGGAAGGGTTGCTGGCCTTTGCTGAGGTCGAGACCTAGATGGTGTTGCTCATGACCGCGCTCTGAAAGGGTATGTACTATTAAAGGGCTGCCGGCGTGAAAATACCAAAGTTCGTCGCTTTTGATGCGGTGAAATGCTGAAAAACTTCCGGTAGGCAGGAGAAAATAAATGGCCGTAGAAAAACTGCGGCTCCCCTCAAATCTTTCAGGCAATGCCTCCATGGAGATCAGTTCTGCAGCGACATAGGTCTGCCTGAAAAAACCGCCTTCTGGGTGGGGGAGCAGGTTGTAATGGTTGATCAGTTCCTCAATTTGGTTCGTTTGCTGATTGTTCATGCTTCAATGTACAAATTAATCAACGCAATATCTTCCCTTCATTTTTACTTATTTTTGATAGAAATCATTCAACATGAGGAAGCCATTCATCTTGCTTTTGATCTTGTTTATACATGGCATAGGATTCAGCCAAGTATGCCCCGTGTAGATATGCACACCCATATGGATTCAAAAACCAACTATGCAAAAGCCGTTGATTCAATGAACCAATGGGTAAGAGCCCGGCCACGATAGGATTGATGTATTCGTATATGTTTCGCTATTTGCTGGAATTAAAATCTTACATTTAAAATGATGATAATTAAATTAAAAACAGCATTGCCATTATTGCTTGCAGGGCTTTTCATGCAATCAGATGTCCGCGCCCAGGCTAAAAAACCAAATATTGTTTTCTTCCTGGTGGATGATTTAGGGTGGACCGATGTAGAACCATTTGGGACTTCATTTTATGAAACTCCCAATATTAAAAAGCTCGCTGAAGAATCAATGATATTTACCAATGCTTATGCAGCCTGTCCTGTTTGCAGTCCTACCCGGGCTTCTATTCTTACAGGTAAATATCCCGTTGGTACTGGAATCACAGATTTTATTGAAGCAGAACGCACGCAGCCGGTAAAATGGAGCCGCAATACCCCACTGATACCCCCTTTAAATAAGGACCGCCTAAGCTTGGATGAATTTACTTTGGCCGAGGCTTTAAAAACTGCGGGGTATAAAACATGCTTTGCGGGTAAATGGCATTTGGGTCCGGAGAGTTATTGGCCCGAAAACCAGGGTTTTGATTTCAATTTTGGCGGGCACAATGTCGGACAACCGAAAAGCTATTTTTCTCCTTACAAAAATCCCCGGCTAAGTGATGGCCCCGTGGGGGAACATTTGCCAGATCGGCTTGCAAAGGAGACCAGCAGCTTCATTGCTGATAATAAGGAGCATCCTTTTTTTGTATACTTTTCATTTTATTCGGTACATACCCCTTTAAAAGCAAGAAAGGATCTTGTTGATAAATATGAAGAAAAAAAAGCTAGGCTTGGTTTGTTAGATGCGTTTTCCAAAGAAGGGGAAAGGAAGCTAAGAATCGTACAAAGCAATACCACCTATGCAGCCATGGTGGAAGCAATGGATCAAGCCATCGGTAAAGTCATAAATAAATTAAAGGAGCAAGGTGTTTATGATAACACGATCATTATATTTTTTTCGGACAACGGGGGATTGTCAACATCAGAGGGTCATCCAACGGCTAACCTGCCATTGAGAGCCGGAAAGGGTTGGTTATATGAAGGTGGTATCAGGGAACCCTTAATAATTAAATGGCCAGGAATAACCAGGGCGGGAAGTGTTTCTCAGGTTCCGGTTATCAGTAATGATTTTTATCCAACCTTATTGCAGGCAGCAGGACTTCCATTGTATCCAAAGCAACATACCGGTGGAGTCAATATAGTACCATTGCTAATGAGTAAAAAGATAAAAAACAGGGCCTTGTATTGGCATTATCCTCACTATGGCAACCAGGGTGGTTCACCAGGTGCTGCAATTCGTGAAGGAGATTGGAAATTAATACGATGGTACGAAACGGGTAAAGAGGAATTATACAATCTGAAGCAGGATATTGGCGAGATGAATAACCTTGTAGCAAAGGATGCGAAAATGGCCCAAAAACTATCTTTTAAATTAGACGCCTGGTTAAAAAACGAGAAAGCTGTTTTTCCTGAAAAAAATCCTAATTATGTGAAGTAGATTCTATGGGTCAGCAGCATATCTGGAATGTAATAGGGACCTTGTGATTGTAGTGAAGCTTACTACAAACGCAAAAAAGAAATTGTATTTTTAAGTCAACATACCGTTAATCAAATCATCATATTTAAACCAAAGGTCGTGCTTAAAACAATAATTATTTTGATGTCAGGCTTTCTTCTGCTTGCTTTTTCTGACCACGTAAAATCAAAAGAGGAATTCTATCTCACAACTAGATGATGTTATTGTTTTTATAGCTAACTTTAGAATACCCCAAGAGCATAAAATATTTATACAACCACATATGAAAAATAAATTAAAATACTTTCTATTAACAATACTTCTTGTATTTAGCAGTATTGCATCACAGTCTCAAACAGTCAAACAATGGGTCGAATATAATGGGTTTGAAGGACCTGGTAAAGGAAAGAGTATCGTCTTTGTCTGTGGGGATGAAGAGTATCGCTCGGAGGAAGGCTTGCCTATGTTAGCACAGATATTGGCAAAGAGATATGGATTTTCCTGTACGGTTCTTTTTTCAACTGATCCCAAAACAGGAGAAATTGATCCTTTGAACCTATCTAATATCAATGGGCTCGAACATTTAGCAAAAGCAGATTTACTGGTGATTTTTACCAGGTTCAGAGAGCTTCCTGATTCCCAAATGAAGTACATCGATGAATATATTAAGGCAGGAAAACCAGTAGTGGGCCTTCGTACGGCAACACATGCATTTAATTACAAGATGAACAAAAATAGTCCTTATGCCAAATACGATTTCAGAAGTAAGGTGAATGGTTGGGAGGATGGTTTTGGCAGACAAATACTTGGAGAGACTTGGATTAGTCATCATGGTAATCATACAAAAGAAGGCACAAGGGGAGTGGTTAACGGAATAGAACAGAACAAAAAGAACCCTATCCTTAATGGTGTTTCGGATATCTGGGCTCCTACCGATGTTTATGCAGTAAGAGACCTTGGGAATGCCAATGTGCTTATATATGGTCAAAGCTCAAGTGGAATGACACCAGAATCTCCTGTAAATCTAAAAAAATCAATCATGCCGGTTGCATGGACAAAATCATATACAGGTTCTAACGGAGTAATGGGGCGTGTCTTTTCTACAACAATGGGAGCATCGATCGATCTACTAAATGAAGACTTGCGCAGGTTAATTGTTAATGGATGTTTTTGGGCCATTGGAATGGAAATGCAGATACCTGTAAAAGCTGATGTAGGTTTTATAAGCGATTATAATCCTAAAATGTTTGGGTATGGGCTTTTTAAAAAGGGAATGTTTCCTTCAAATTTTGAACTAAAATAAGGGTATTAAAGAGAAGCGATTAAATGAACAAAACAGAATGAATGAAACTGTCTTGTCCTGAAATAGCTTGTATTAAACATTTTTTTGAATATTTCTTTTTGCTATAGTGTATTTACCTTTTTTTGATAAAAAGTGTGTAACCACAGTGTAACGGAGGTATAGACATGAAAAAACCCATTGAAAATCAATGGGTTATGTTCATTTTTGCGGACCGGACGGNNTTGGAATGGAAATGCAGATACCTGTAAAAGCTGATGTAGATTTTATAAGTGATTATAATCCTAAAATGTTTGGGTATGGGCTTTTTAAAAAGGGAATGTTTCCTTCAAATTTTGAATTAAAATAAGGGTATTGAAATCCTCTGAAACTCCTCTCAAAACACCTAATTAATCATATATAAAGTAGTTATAATTATACTTTCTATATTAGTTTTGACAGTATATTTAACTTTCTTGCATAAATCCTTCCT
>DMUD01000238.1 GCA_003476475.1 Cytophagales bacterium
TCTTGGAGCCGATATTAGAAGAATAAGCTAGTAGGTTATTAAAAGACCAAGTAAGGCATCAGTTTGTTTGCTTTTTCTGGTGCTATTGCCTTGCTTTTCAATAGGTCATCTTTTGAAAAAAACTTACCATGATGTTGGCGGTAGTTGACTAAAATTTTCGCCGCTTTTTTGTCTAAATAGGGATGCTGGCTAAGGGAATCGGCTGGCAAGATGTTGATAGACAATGTTTTTATTCCATCGGAATTGGGGAGGATAAACTTTTCAAGTGCCAGTTTCACCACTGCACTGTCTAATCCAAAAACTTCATACAACTGATTGCTGTTTACAAAACCGCCCAATTTGGAGCGGTATTTTACTATGCGCGATGCTAAAGTAGAGCCAATTCCATTTACTTTTTTTAGGTCTGCGGTATCGGCAAAATTGAGGTGAATGGGTCTTTCAAGTTTTTTGTTTGAGGCAATTGAAATATTGGAGAAAGTCTTTTTTTGCACATTTTCTAAATTTTGCAGTTGGATGTAGGGCATCAATCGTTGGTAGTCTGAAGGTCTAAGTCCGTAAATTTTCGCCAAATCTTCTTTTTTCTTAAACCGCCCTCCTTTTTCGCGGTAGTGCACTATGCGTTGGGCGATAAAATGGGGCAGACCCAATTTGACAAAATCTTCTAGGCTTGCGGTGTTGGGATCAAAGTCAAAAAGTATGTCATGATGCATTTTTTTTCCAACTTTCAATTCCATGGCCTGCAAAGCACTGTCGGCTTTTAGCTCTCTAATCTCAGCTTCCATATTCGGCTGGGATGGAATGACAAGTTCGTAAAAAGTAGGTAGGGCGAGTATAAAGACCAACATCACCATCATGGCCAAAAATCCCTTTGATTCTTTGGAACTAAAGCCAAAATAGTGGCGTAGCCAAGCCTTTATCCGTTGCATGGTATTGGGAAGCTGTTGACTGAGAAATTGGCTTTTTAGCGGATTAGTGGTGGTGTAATCCCGAAAACTATATTTTCAGTTTTAAGCTTTCTACTTGTTCGGCCAGTATTTTTATTCCTTCCTCAAAGCTGTGCGGAGTGTATCCAAGTTCATTCGTGGCTTTGTCTATAATAAAACCTGTTTTTGGAGGGCGCTTGGCAGGTTGAGTAAAACGCGTAGAATCCGATTCCACAATATAACTTTTGTCTAACCCGAAATATTCGGCCGTGCGTATGGCCATTTGGTAGGGGCTCATAAATTCTTTTCCCGAAATGTTAAAAATGCCTTGGGCTTCTTTTTTAATAATTTGGAAACAGCCTTGCGCCAAGTCTTCTGCCAATGTGGGTGTTCGCCATTGGTCGTTCACTACTTGAATTGTTTTTTTTTCTTCCAAGCTTTTCTTTACCCATAGTACAATGTTGGTACGGCTCATGTCTTCCACAATGCCATATACCAGCACCGTACGGGCTATTGCCCAAGGTATTTTGGCTTTCATTACGGTTCGTTCGGCGGCAAGTTTGCTAGTGCCATAATAGCTGATGGGTTTGGCTACCGCTTGCTCGTCGTAAGGGCCGTTTTCCCCATCAAAAATAAAATCGGTAGAAAGGTGTAGTAAGAAACAGTTTGTTTTTTGGCATGCTTCCACCAAATATTCAACCGAACGCACATTTAGTTGCCAACAGTCGTCGTGCTGGGTTTCGCATTGGTCCACATTGGTCATGGCAGCTGTGTTTATGACGAAGTCGGGTTCAAAAAGTTTCATTACTTTTTTCACGTCTTCTCGGTCGGTAATGTCCAAAGGGTGGTAAGTATAACCAGTTTTATTTCGCAGTCTGTTTTCGCCTCTCGAAGTGGCAATGAGTTGGTATTGGGTGTCTTTTGAAATATGTTCGACCAGTTTTTGTCCCAACAAGCCGTTTGAACCAGTGAGTAGGATTTTTTTTGCCATTCTTTAGCTTATTGAATAGTTGATATTGCCTGTTGTGAATATCAATATTGAACTACAAATTTTGATTACAGAATTAGAATTTGAAACCGTAAAGTTTGGTGATTTTTTTCTTTTTCAAAAGCTCGGTTTTTACGGTCATTTTTATGTCGTTTATGGGGCGGTCTCTGCCGTCTTTGGCTTGCGCTGCTATTTTTTCTACCACCTCTATTCCCATTATGACCTGCCCGAAAACGGTATATTGGTTGTCGAGAAAATGGGCGCCGTCGTTGTTTTCCACGATATAAAATTGGCAACCGCTCGATTCTTTTTTGGGGTTTACCGCATCGCCCATTCTGGCTGCGGCCACTGCGCCTTTCACATGGGTAAATTTCGGGTTAAATTCTGCTGCCAAGGTATAACCAGCACCTCCCTGTCCATCGTTGTAAGGGTCATTGTCTTTTGAATTTGGGTCGCCTCCTTGAATCATAAAACCATCTATGATACGGTGAAAAGTAGTGCCGTTGTAAAAGCCTTCTTTGGAAAGTTTAACAAAATTGGCCTTGTGGATAGGGGTTTCGTCGAAAAGCAACACTTTTATTTCCCCCAAAGAAGTGGCAATTGAAACGACATAATCTTTCTTGGTATGGTTTGGGTTTTGAGCTTGAACATGAGTTGCGAAACCCAAGCCAAAAAAGACTGACAAAAGAAAATATTTCATAGTCTATTTCAAATGAAGCGTGAAATTAAAAAAAATTACAGTTTGAACGAGACTGAAAAACAGGAAATGCAACAATGGCAATGTGATGCATGCTTGGAATTGACTTAAAAGGTTGCTTTAATTAGAAATGAGGTTTTTGAATCCCAAACACGAATGGTTCCATCTAGATAATTGGGCAGGGTAAATGCTTGCATCATTAGTTGTATGCCAAGCGAAAATTTTTTGTTGATAGGCACATCTAGTGTATTTGTGGTTCTTGCGTTAATGTTATCGGCAAGGGTTATATTGTTCGAATTCCATACTGAAGGTTGGAAAAATGCGATGGATTCGAAATTCACTTTTCCTTTGAATTTTATTTTCAAACGGGTAGAAAGTCGTAAACACACCACCTCATCCAAAGACCTATCGTCCGAAACATATATTTCGGGCATCACAACTTCTGAAACCGATACTTTCCAGCCCCCTTTTGCAAGTAAGTTGGTTCCTACCCCTACACCTGCGGTACAGCGAAACAAGGTCTGACGCAAAAATGAATTTTCGGCATCCATGAAGGCAATTATTTTCCATTTTTCAAATTTTTTAGTAAAAGTGCTTGTCACAAACGTTTCACTTTCAAACACTTCGTAATCTTTTTCTCTTTTTATCATGGTTATCAAGAAACTTGGACTTACGCTCCAGCTGGCATTGCTGCTATCGTGGCTCAAAGAAGATTGTAATGAACCATTAACAGAGTTTAAATTGCCAAAAGATGTTTCGCTCGAAATTGCTATAGTTTTTGAAACCTGACACCAACCTCCGTTGGAATTGATGAAAAGCAATACTAGAAACCATTTTACTCGTTTAAAGTAGAACGAATAGAAACAATGCATACTCAAAAAATTCAAAAAAAACATCGCTATTAAATAGCACATTTGATAAATTATTTTTAATAAGGCAAGTTTATTAAAAACAACTCAAACAATAAGTTTTCAAGTATTTGATAGGTAAAGAAAAGTGAGCCCACCAAAAGAGCAAACATAATCAAGGCCATATACGGGCCTCCTTCTGCCAATTTGAAAGAGCTTGCCAGCACAAGCGGATAAACCAAACCCCACACTACGATGCCCAGAATACAGAGTACAATGATGGAAATAGAACCAAAATAACTCAAACTAAAGAATGAAATATTTTTTACATTGCTGAGCTTATTGGAAAAATACACTTCTTTAGCTTGATTGTTTTCATCGAAAATGATGCCTCTTCGCCACGATTCATTCTCGTAGTCGGCATCCACAATGATGTCCTCGTTAATCGTTTTTGTTCCGATCACTTCATGTTTTGTACCTGGGCCGCTTCTTAGGTTAAGTTTTTCTGTGTTGATGGTTGAAAGATTCAGTCTAGGGGGCAATTCGTTGCTTTTCCAACCCCAGTTCAAGGATAAATATTCCTCCTCGCCTGTTTTTTTTACTTCAAAATCATCTTCTATGATGTCCCCTTTTTTAATTCCCAGCGATTCGAAATAGGCATTCATTTCGGGTGGGCAATTCAGGCATTTTATCTTGGCTCTTACAAAACTAGAGCCTTCATTTTCTATTTCATCGGCCTCTAATAGTTCAAAACTTGCCAGTGGATTTGGGTCAATAAAACGCTTTTTAAAAATGTACAATTTATCATAGTCCTCCGGCCAAATGTATTTCGAAGAAGCATTTACTTCGCGTGCATTTACCCTTTTTATAAATTTTTTTAGCTTTCTTTCTGGGCTATTGCAGGACAAAGTAATTAGTGCAATGAGAATCCAAAATAAATATTTAAATACACATGACATAAATTTTTAAAAATATAGACTTTGAAGTATATTGACGAAAAACACATACATAATGGATGTTTTATGTAATATAATGATGGTGATTAATTATTTAATCACCATCATGGAAATTTTGCTAAGCTTAAGAATCAAAAGCAGTTTTTGTTTTTTCAATCATGTCTAAGCTTTCGTTCACTATTCTTTCAATTAGGGCTGATTTTTTCTGAGGGTCATTTAACAATTTCAGCATTTCAGGAGTCAAATTTGTGAAGTTTAGTTCTTCGAATTTTTTTGAACTTAAAAAGCCCATTATTGGTCTCTTTGCACGTAAATCAATTTTTTTGAGTGTTTCTTTCGTTTCTTTAAAAAATTCTTTTTCTTTTTCAACTTTATTGCTCCAATCAAAGTACTTTTTATTTGGGTCTTTGTATTCAATGCTTACGAGAATGGAAATATCTTCCCAAGATATGTTACAACAATATAAGTGAAATCTGTATTTGTCATATTTAGGATTTTTTACATAAATAGGGGCTATATAAAAATTTGCCCAGCGTGTATTTTCTGCAAATTCATAATCAGGCACTGTTTCCTGGTTTCTTTCGTACATTTTGTCGAACAACTCTTTTCCAAATGTCTTTAATAGGTCAAGTTTTTCTTTTTTCGGTACTTTTGAAAATTCGTCATTTGATTCAATTTCCCCAGTTTTGGCTTGTAAGCTAGTAACTGAGCTAGTTTCGGCAGTTTCTTGTAACTTTTCTTGCAGTCTACCATTATCCAAATCCCCTTCATCATCTTTTGGAATGATATTTAATATCAGATTGAATAATTGAGATATACTAGCCGAACGACTGCTAGTGTAAATGTCTTTCAGACACATTCTGTATAATACCTGTTCCCAATTTTCATCAAATTCAGCTGTACTTGTCAATTTTTGTAATTTTTCATCCAATGGGAGATCAAGTTTTGTGGCAAGGTCATCGTTCCAAGCTACAAAATTCGGATTTTGAGACCAATAGCTGTATATGGTAGGATAGGCTAGCTGTAGGCAAATTGCAAAAAAGCTTATCTGTTTGTCAATCGCAATTTCTTTTTCGTCCTTTTCTAAGTTTATTTTATTTTTTTTATTGTTAATTATATTAATAAATGAAAGTGTGTTTACAAGTCTCTTCAGTGACCTTGGGTTTGGCCCAACTGTCCAAAGTGCAATTTTTGAATAAATTGTTGAAACATTTTTGAAGTCATCTTGAGAAATGTATCCGATTTTAGGAAGGGTATTTTCTAAAAAGTCATCTATTTTATAATTTGATACAGGCATTTTGAAAGGTAATTGAATTATCTTATCAAAATAACATCGGAATTCCCTTTCGTTTTTTTCAGTAAGTGGGCCAAATCTTTTCACCAGGCCCTTTACAATTACATCATAATCAATGGCAAGAATGAATATGCAATTTTCTATGTCAAATATGTTTTTCAACAATTCTAAAATATTTACCGCTGCAGGTGGGTCAATTCTATCTAAATCGTCAATATAAAAGATAAATCCTTTTTTATTGTTTTCTGGTTTGTTTAGTACTTTTTCTATTTCTTCTTCAACCAATCCTTTCAGCTTGCTTATTTCGGCACCTTTTTCGTCGCCATTTTCAAAAAAATCACCCACATAATCAGCATTACCACCAATCTTATCCACCACTTGTTTGGCCATGAAAACTCCTATGTTTTTCAATATTTTTTTTGCTTCATCAAATTTTTCTTTTCCACTAGTGCCGTTTTTCAAAGCTATTTGCTCAATAATAGCCGCTACTATTTTCATTACGGCTTCTTCTGGAGTTTTCATTAATGAATATTGCCATGAATTTATCCATACACTATAAAATTTTGCATTGTCTCCGTTTCCACAAAGTTTGTAATGCATAGTGTTCATTAAAGAGGTTTTTCCACTACCCCATTCTCCTTGAAGCGCAATTGTTAGAGGTGTTTCTGCTTGATGAATAAAATCAATTAATGCTTCTTCATAGTTATTTATGCCAAATAAATCATTTTCGAGTTGGATTACTCCATTGTTATCTATTATTCCTCGAGGTATGTCAATGACACTAGATGTGTTTGGATTCTGACTTGTTTTTCTCACAACTTCGGTTTTGCGTTGCGAAGAAATAGTAGGTTTTGTTGATTCGAGAATGGTTGTTTCAGCGGTTATTGTTTTGTGAATGTTTGTTTCAGGTTCCGCCTTGCTTCCAAACAGTTTTTTAAAAAGGCTCATAGTTTTAAATTTTAAATTTATTTATGGAATTTATAATTATTTTTTTTCACATTTGATAAAGTGTTCGTAACACAGCTGGCCATAATTGGCCATTTTGTCAAAGGCATTGGGCAAGTCTCTTCGGGCAAATGAATGGGCTATACCTATATTTAATTTTGTCCCTTTCCAGTTCAGGCGCATAAAGGAAAATGACAAGCGGTTTTGGGTAATGC
>DMUD01000264.1:0-289 GCA_003476475.1 Cytophagales bacterium
ATAAACCAACTTTGTCGCCCACCGAAGCGGAAGCCAACATGCCCATACTACCTGCAATTTGGGAAGCCTCGTCGGTGAGTATGTCGCCAAACAAGTTGGCAGTAAGCACCACGTCAAAACGTTTGGGGTCTTTGATTAGTTGCATGGCCGCGTTGTCTATGAACATGTGCTCAGTTTCAACTTCAGGGTAGCGTTTCGCTACTTCCTGCACTGTTTCGCGCCACAAACGACTGCTTTCCAACACATTGGCCTTATCGACAGAACATACTCTCTTGCTACGAGCCTGCGC
>DMUD01000264.1:671-18582 GCA_003476475.1 Cytophagales bacterium
GAGGCCGTATTGCCATCGCTGCTGCGTTTTTTTTCTCCGAAATAAACGTCACCAGTCAATTCGCGAAAAAAAAGGATATCTGAACCGCGAAGCACTTCAGGCTTTAGACTTGATGCACCCAATAATTCGTCAAACAATTTTATAGGACGCAGATTGGCATACAAGCCCAATTCTTTTCTAATTTTCAACAACCCTTGCTCAGGACGGACTTTTGCACTTGGATCATTATCATATTTGATGTGACCAATGGCACCAAAAAGAATAGCGTCTGAATTATTCGCCTTGAAGAGAGTTTCTTCGGGCAGAGGATTTCCTGTAGCTTCAATGGCTACATGGCCCATCAATCCTTCTTCAAACGATACTGAATGTCCGTATTTATGTGCTATTTTTTCAATTACCTTCTTACCCCATGTTGTCACTTCTTGACCTATTCCATCCCCAGGAATTACTAATATCTTCATACTTAAGTTGTTTTTCTAGTCTAATGACAAAAGTAACAGAAATGGTAGAAAAATTTTATTTCGACTTGAGTGTCAAGATTAATTAAGCAATGGATTTTAGAGACACATTGTAGGATTGTCATACTTCATATGAGAATATTTGATAAACGAATTTAATATACCAACAAAGTAATGCGTTGCCCTATTTGAATGCTCCTATTTCTTAACTTTGAGTAATCAATAGGATTATGAAATCAAAAACTGACTTAAAGGAATTGGGGGAATTTGGGCTTATCGAACACCTAGCCCAAAACATACAACTCTCTCATAAAGAAACCATAACTGGCATTGGTGATGATGCCGCAGTGATTGACCAAAATTACGACTTGGTAACACTCGTAAGCAAAGACATGCTTTTGGAAGGTATCCATTTCGACTTGCATTACACCCCTTTGAAGCATTTAGGCTACAAAGCAATTGCCGTCA
Organism: Cytophagales bacterium; assembly: GCA_003476475.1. Lineage (GTDB taxonomy): Bacteria > Bacteroidota > Bacteroidia > Cytophagales > UBA9547 > UBA9547. The sequence goes on from DMUD01000264.1 coordinate 1,598, forward strand.
ATGTTTCAGATATTGCGGCCATGTTTGGCACTCCAAAACAAGTGCTGATAGGTCTAGGAGTTAGCAATGTATTTAAAGTGGAAGACATAGAAGCCCTGTATGAGGGAATGAAGGCAGCCTGTGAAGATTTTAATATCGATTTGATTGGTGGCGATACCACTTCTTCCAAAATAGGTTTGGTCATTTCAATCACCATATTGGGTAGTGCCCGAAAAGAAGAGGTGGTGTATAGAAAAGGGGCATCGGTCAATGATATTATTTGTGTGACGGGCGACTTAGGGGGTGCATATGCTGGATTGCAAATTTTGGAACGGGAAAAACAAGTTTTTCTAGAAAATCCCGATATGCAACCAGAACTCGAACAATATGATTATGTGGTGGAAAGGCTGCTAAGACCTAAAGCTCGTATAGACTTGGTACACGAACTGAAAGAAATCGGGTTGCACCCTACCTCTATGATTGATATTTCGGATGGTTTAGCCTCGGAAATTTTTCATTTGTGTAAAGCTGCGGGAACAGGTTGTGCCATTTTCGAAGACAAAATTCCTATCGATTCGCGCACCGAACAGACCTTGGCCGAATTGCAATTAGACCCCACAATGGCTGCATTGAACGGCGGTGAAGACTATGAACTTTTGTTCACAATTTCTCAGCCCGACTATGAAAAAATCAAAAACCATCCTGAGATTTCCACCATAGGTTACATGTCGAATAGCGAAAACGGCAAAAAGCTAGTGACTAGAAGCGGCAACATAGTGGATTTGAAAGCACAAGGCTGGGTGCATATGTAAGATCACACACCTCCGAAAAAATAAAGCATGAGTGTACGCGAGTAGCGGAAGATGGCTGGCAGTAACAGCAAAATTACCGGAAATATACTTGCAAAATAGTACCACAAAGGCGGATTATTCCAAACAACAAATACTGTGAGTCCAATTCCAAGAATGATGGCAACATTGAAAAAGTAACTGAAATACATGGCTCCTGTAAAAAAAGCTGGCTCTCGCTCAAATCTAAATCCACAGTTCGGACAATGGATATTTGTCTCGTGATAGCGAAAAATGTTGTAAGCAGGATACCTAAATATTTTGCCCTCCTTGCATTGAGGACATCTTTCTCCTAATAATGCGCTGAATCTCGTTCTTTCTTTCACGTTCTTTTTTGCTGCTTTTATACCAAAGAAACCCTATCAAACCTGCTAACAAATAGGGTACTACCATCATGTAAAGAATGCCGTTGTTTAGGCCCCTAGCTCTTTGTTGCAACGAGGCCTTGGGGGACTCCCCTTTTTCTACTGTTGCTTTGCACATAGCACATTGTGCATACACCACATTGGTTGAAGAAATAATTGAAAGGAATGCGATAAAGAATACAATACGCCTCAGGTTCATGGTCATAAAGTTTGGTAATAAGGTTTAATCATCCAATATACTACTACTCCTGATATAGCCACATATAGCCAAATGGGGAAAGTCCATTTTACCAATTTTTTATGTTTGTCAATTTGCAGCGAAATAGCAAAGTAGATACTTAGCAATACAAAAGGCACCACTACTGCCGCCAAAATAATGTGGGTAATCAAAATAAAGAAATAGACAGCTCTAATGAACCCTTCTCCGCCAAAGGTGGTGTGAGGCGCCTGGTAATGGTATATGACATAAGAAACTAAAAACAAAGAAGACAATCCAACAGCCGAAAACATAGAGGCTCTGTGGTACTGTATTTGACCATTTTTTACAAAATACAAACCTGAAATAAGTGCTAAAGCAGTGGCAGAATTAAGTACCGCATTCAAATGCGGAAGAAAAGACACATCCAAATCACCCAATTTGCCTGTTTGAGGAAGAAAAAGAAGAATAGCCACGACAACAGGAATAGTAACCGAAAGAACTCCAATTATTCCCAGATACACATTCTGTTTTTCTTGCAAAGGGTTACTTTCCATCGTTTTCTTGTTCGTGTAATAAGACATCAATTTCCAAAATCAACCTATCCACTTCTTTGGGGTCGGTACCATTATAATAGCCTCGAATGTGTTTTTGTTTGTCGACCAAAACAAATTTATCGCTGTGAATAAAACGGTCAGCTTCTTTTGAGGCACTATCCTCTAATGCAGAAATAAAATACCCCTTCTGTGCAAGGTCATATATTTTACTTTTTTCGCCAGTCAAGAAATACCATTTTCCATTAATTGCCTTGTGCTTTTCGGCATACGCTTTTAAAACGCTAATAGAATCATTTTCAGGATCTACCGAATGTGATAATATCAGTACTTCCGGATTGTCAATAACAGATTCTTGAACCCTCTTCAACTGAGAAGACATTTGCTTGCAAATACCAGGACAGTTCGTGAAAAAAAAATCGGCTACGTATATTTTGCCTTCAGTTGTTTTACTAGAAACGATGTCTCCATTACTAGATGGAAATGCAAAAAAAGGAATTACGTGAAAAACAGTATCCTGAATCAGTTTTCCATCCGTTTCATTTTCAATTACATCGAGTGGGAAAAAAGTGGGCAGTTTGTAATAATTATTACCAAAAAGTTTCAAAAAAAAATAAACAAAAACGGGAAGAGCAAGCAATACAAGCAAGATTCCCGTTCTTTTTGACATATTCATCTTATTATCTGACCATCAATACTGCATTACCTTCGTACAGCATAGAAATAATAAACCATATTATGAAAATTACAGGAAGTGAAATTGACAAGATGAGCAGTTTAACTTCATGTCGAAGGTGCATAAACTCAGCAATGATGTAAAAAGCCTTTAATAGTGTTAACGAAATAAACACAATTACGACAAACAAGTGATTGATATGGAAAGGACCTTTGGCAAAAGCTAGAATAAACTCTATTACGGTGATGCCAAACATCACCCAAAATGTCCTCCAAATTGCTGCTCTTTGTTTAACTGATTCAGGTGATGTTTCAGGTACAAACTTACCTACAGTATGAGACGCCATCTATAATGATTTTAAAGTTGATGTATAATTATATTAAATAGAAGAAAGTAAAAACAAAAACCCAAACCAAATCTACAAAATGCCAATACAGTCCCACTTTTTCTACCATTTCATAATGACCACGCTTTTCATAAAGTCCATTAGCCACGTTGAAGAAAATGATAATATTCAACACCACCCCACTGAAAACATGGGTACCATGGAATCCTGTGATGAAAAAAAACAAATCTGCAAAAGCAGGAGGACCATATTCATTGTGGATCAAATTAGCTCCAAAAATCTTGGTGCCTTCGGTCAAATTCAAGCCATTTTCAGAACCTGCAATAAAGATTGACCACTCCCATGCTTGGCAACTCACAAAAGCAATGCCGCCAAGTATAGTCCACAACATCCATTTCTGAACAGCAAGTTTGTCCATACGATGACCCGCTTCCACTGCAAGCACCATTGTAACGCTACTCATGATGAGGATAAAAGTCATTAGACCCACAAAAACAAGTGGCAAATGCGCATGCGTAAGAGGAAAGTGAGTGAAAACATGCTCGGGCACTGGCCAATACTCCGTAGAAAATATAAATTTCTCGTGACCATCTACCATTACCCTAGCGGATTCGGGAGCACCATGATGCGCAAAGCGAATCATTCCATAAGTAATGAGAAGAGCAGAAAAAGTAAAGGTATCTGACAAGAGGAAGAACCACATCATCAATTTACCATAACTTGCTTTGAGTGGTTCTACTCCACCTTTCCAAAGAGAATTTTCATCCAATGCAACTGCTTGTGCCATAAAGATTATCTATTAATCATTAAGAAAATATACAAATACAACCAAAGTCCGTCTAGAAAATGCCAATAAGTTAAACAAATTTCATATTGCGCTAGATTTTTTGCGTGTATGTTATGTTTAAAAGACGAAATTAATACAATTATTATAAAAATTAAACCCGAAACTAGGTGAAATGCGTGCAAACCTGTCAGCACATACAAAAAAGCCTCAGAGGGATTTGAAAATGAAAAAAATATATTGTTGCTAACCAATTCTTTCCAACCTTCCATTTGCATCCACAAAAACAAAATTCCCAAGAAAAGGGAAGACCCAATGGCAATCTTGAGTTTTTGTAATTCGTCATTTTTTGCATTTACATACCCCCAATGCATAGTAGCGCTACTCATCAACAGCACAATGGTACTGTATAGAAATATGGAAGGAAGTTCAAACAATTTCCAATTTCCTTCAGCTTGACGCACTATATAAGCGCTGGTAAGCGAAACGAAAATCATCACAATGCTCACTATGAAAAGCCAAAGAATAAATTTCTTGGGATTCATAGACAATGACACCCCGTTGTCCTCAACTGATTCTATTTCATCTCTTGTGCTCATACTCTATCAATCATAAATACAATTTGAATCACCAGCAAATAGATAAAAGACCCAAACATAATTTGCTTAGCAGCTTTATCGTTCGAACAATCTTTCATCAAATGGAAAGTTTGAGCCAAAAACAAGACACCGGCACATGTGGTAACCGCTGCAGAATTAATACCAGTAAGCCCAAAATATGTAGGTAACAATCCAAGAGGAATCAAAAAAAGAGTGTAAACCATTATTTGAAAAGCGGTGTTTAGATTTTTACCACCATCTGAAGGTAACAATCTAAATCCTGCTTTTTTATAATCTTCGTCCAACACCCAAGCTATCGCCCAAAAATGTGGAAACTGCCAAACGAACTGTATGGCAAAAAGAATAAGTGCAAACAAATTGATGGTATTTGTGGCGGCAACCCAACCAATCAAAGGTGGCAAAGCGCCAGGAATAGCCCCAACAAAAACGGCTATAGGACCCACCCGCTTTAACGGTGTGTAGACAAAAGCATATAAAAACAAAGAAGTAGCAGAGAGGAGGCATGTATATAAGTTGACCTTAAACATAAGGATGAAACTTCCAATCAAAAACGCAACAATTGCAAAAATACCAGCTTGTATCCCATTTAATCTTCTGCTTGGTAAGGGGCGCGACATGGTGCGCTTCATTTTTAAATCATATTCTTCCTCCAATAATTGATTGATAGCATTAGCAGAACCCGTTACCAAGAAACTACCAAATGAAAACCATAGCAAAACAAGAAGATCGAAATCTAAAGTGGCTAAAGTAAACCCAACAACACCTGAAAAAACGACAAAAAAAGACAAACGAAATTTCATTAAATCGCTGAAGCTTTTTATGTCTTGAAGAAAGTTAGTATTTGAAGAAATCGCAAACATATTTGATCTATAACTTACATTTGATAAGACGGTACACGAGATGTAAATTTAACCAAAAGCAATATATAGAACTGAATACCAAAAACAAGTGTAGCGATGAAAAGATGAAATGGTTGTGTATAGAATGGAATTGAAAACCAAACCATAGAAACTCCAAAAGCATATTCCATAACTAACAAAAACATTACTGTAGTGTACAACTTTGCTATTTGGTGCGACCACCCGTATGTCTTGAATAGTTTGTAAAATAGAAAAGCATTAAAAGAAATTATTGAAATGGCTAAGATTCGATGAAGCATAAATACGATTCCCAGTTCTCCAACCCAATTCTCTCTATTTAAATCATTATATTTCAATGCAATGGTATCAATCTCTTGCCTTACTTGTGTTCCCATCAAAATTTGAACAAAAGTCAAAACCGACAACGATAAAAGAAGAAAACTATACTTTCTTCCCAACTTAAATTGTGTTGATGATTGAGCTATCCTGAAAAGGAACAAAGTAAGCGAAACAATCAACAAAGCAATCAGCATATGAATCGTGATCATATATTTTGAAAGATTTGATTCGACCACTTTAGACCCTATCCAACCTTGAAAACATGTCAATACAAAAACTAATAAAGAAAAAAGAAAAAAAGGGGGTTTGTTATAAAAAAAACGAAAAGAATAAACAAAATTTACAAAAACAGAAAGGCCTACTAATACACCCAACAATCGGTTAACGTATTCAATCCATGTTTTGAATACATTAAAATCGGCTATGTGATGCATTCCCACTTTAAACTTTTCTTTATAATCTAATGGAAGCTGTGATACATCGTAGGGAGGTACCCATTGACCAAAACATTTAGGCCAATCAGGACATCCCATGCCAGATCCTGTACTCCTTACTACTGAACCAGCTAAAATAAGCAGATAAAGTAATAAAAGGGATAAAAAAACTAACTTTTTAAAATGTATAACAGATTTACTGAGCATTCGGAGACGAAATGTCTATTTGCTCCACTTTCTGCAAATCCTTTTCATGTTCCAAATTAGAACTTAAAGTAGCCGACAAAGGTACATTTTGAGGTATAAAATCGTCATCAGCACCAACTTTGCTGTAATCGTAAGGCCAACGATATACAGTAGGAACTTCTCCAGGCCAATTACCGTGGCCGGGATTAACAGGTGTAGTCCATTCAAGAGTATTTGAATACCAAGGATTTGAACTCGCTTTTCTACCTTTGAAAATACTGTAAATGAAATTGAAGAGAAACAAGAACTGTACAGCAAAAGTAAGGAAAGCAGCTACACTTATAAATTGATTTAAATCTGTAAAAGTACTAAAAGCATCAAAACCAGTATGAGAATAATACCTTCTAGGGAAACCAGCGATTCCAATGTAATGCATCGGGAAAAATACAAGGTAAGCCCCAATGAAAGTAAACCAAAAATGAATATAACCTAAACGCGCATCCATCATTCTACCAAACATTTTGGGAAACCAATGATATATACCAGCTACCATACCGAAGAAAGATGCTGTACCCATAACTAAATGAAAATGTGCTACAACAAAATAGGTATCATGCAATTGAATATCCAAAGCTGCATTTCCCAAAATCAAACCAGTTAACCCGCCAGAAATGAAGTAAGAAACTAATCCAATTGAAAATAACATAGCAGGAGTAAAAACAATGTTACCACGCCACAGTGTAGCAATGTAATTAAAAGCCTTAACTGCAGAAGGTACAGCAATTACCAATGTCAATAACATAAATATTGAACCTAGAAAAGGATTCATACCTGTTACAAACATGTGGTGAGCCCATACAATAAAAGATAGGAAAGCAATGCCCAATATTGAACCAATCATAGCCTTGTATCCGAATATAGGTTTTCTAGAATTTGTAGCTATAATCTCGGACGTAATACCTAATGCTGGGAGCAAAACAATATATACTTCAGGATGCCCTAAAAACCAAAAAAGATGTTGGAATAAAACTGGACTACCTCCTACATTATGAAGAGCCTCACCAGCAATATAAATCTCAGATAAGTAAAAACTAGTGCCAAAACTCCTATCAAAAATTAAAAGCAAAGCTGCAGAAAATAGTACGGGAAAGGAAAGTACCCCAATTATAGCAGTAATCAAAAAAGCCCATATCGTCAAAGGAAGTCTCAAAAATGACATTCCCTTTGTTCTAAGATTGATAACAGTAGTAATGTAATTAATACTACCTAACAAACTTGAAACAATAAACAAGGACATACTACAAAGCCATAATGTCATACCCAAACCAGAACCAGACATAGCTTGTGGTAATGCACTAAGAGGAGGATAGATAACCCAACCACCACTTGCAGGGCCAGTTTCGATGAAAATGGAGACAAACATTATAACACTTGATGCAAAAAAGAACCAGTATGAAAGCATGTTCAAAAATCCTGATGCCATGTCTCTTGCACCAATTTGGAGCGGAATCAAAAAATTGCTGAAGGTACCACTCAAGCCCGCGGTTAATACAAAGAATACCATGATAGTTCCATGCATGGTGACCAATGCAAGATAAAACTCTGGATTCATTTTGCCATTTTCAATCCACTCTCCTAATAAAGGCTTCAACCAATCTAAATTTGCATCAGGGAATCCTAGCTGCAATCTAAATAGCATAGACATGCCACCACCCAAAATAGCCCAGAACATTCCAGAAATCAAGAACTGTTTTGCTATTATCTTGTGATCTTCAGAAAAGATATACTTTCTGATGAAACTCTGTTCATGATGCTCGTGATGGTCGTGTGCATGAACTTCGTGAGAATGAATTTGTAGGTCAACAGTTGCCATAATCAAACTATTTATAGTGAGGAAAGTTCTTTGTTCTGATTGGTTATTTCAGATTTAGCACTTGGCGAATATTTTTTCATAGATTCAGCAAAATAATCTTCATTTTGCGATTTCCATGATTTTTGTGAGGCTAACCATTTCACATATTCTTCAGGCTCGTCCACTACTACAATGAATCGCATTGCGAAATGACCTCTACCACATACTTCAGTACAGGCTAATTCATAATTAAACTCAGCATTACCAGTTTTTTCACGCATTTCAGCAGTAGAAATAGTAGGAGTAAACCAAAAACTTGTGGGCATTCCTGGAACTGCATCCATTTTCACTCTGAAATGAGGTAAAAAAACACTGTGTAAAACATCTCTTGCACGTATTTTTAAGAGAACAGGAGTACCCTTTTGAAAATGCAACTCTCTTGGAATAAAATCGTCATGACTATTCTTGTCTTCAACCTTGATTCCAAATTCGTTAATCGCATCAATACGTTTAAAACTTTGCTGACCTAATTTACCATCAGAACCAGGATACCTCACCTGCCAAGCAAATTGTTTTCCAAGTACTTCCACGATATTTGAATTAACTGGAGCTTCCTGGGTGATACTAGTCCAAATTTTAAGCCCAGAAAAGAGAAGCACAACTAACACAATAGCTGGTATGATAGTCCAAACCCTCTCGAGCGTGTGATTATCAGGATAAAAGTATGCTTTTCTGTCCTCTCTGTAGTGGTACTTTAAAGGGAAAATAAAAAGTAATACGTTAGTGAATATAAAAGCAACTAAAATAATTCCCATCGAAATCCAAAATAAATTGTCGGTTTCAACTCCATGAATTGAGGCGGATTCAGGCAAATAATATTTCTTGGCAACCTGATGATAACCAAACATACCAAGAAATATAAAAAACATGAAAGCCACAAACAAGTAACCGTGAACTTTATTAGACTTATCAACACGTTGGTTATAAGAACCTTTAAGTACGTTGATGAGTACTTGGGTTCTAAAAAGCATAAAAAGGATAGCTAGTAGTAGCAGAACTCCTGTTAGTATAAGAAAGGTGGTCATAGGTAGATTATTTTCTTAATTATATATCGTGATGGATACTCTCCTCGAGCATTGGATGATTCTTAGGTATTAACAAGGCTTTTGATAAAAAGTTTGCTACAACATAGCCAAAAATTCCAAGGTAAATAAGAATAGAGCCAATTTCAAGCGCACCAAAACCACTATTTCCCTTTGTAGTACCTGGCATCACCATCAGATAAAAATCCAACCAATGACCAAACAACAATCCTACACAAACAATTTTCAAGAAAATTGTCAATCTCTTCGATTCTCTAGTCATTAAACCAATGAATGGAAACACGAAGTTGATAAATATGTTCACAAAGAAAAGTCCATAATATGCCCCGCCAAAACGACTCAAACGATCGATGAAATAGTTGGTTTCCTCTGGAATGTTGGCATAAAAAATCAAGAGGAACTGCGCAAACCAAACGTAGGTCCAAAATATACTGAACGCAAACATAAATTTGCCCAAATCGTGCAAATGACTGTCATTGACAACTTTTAAATAGCCATTTTCTTTAAGCAGCAATACCACAAGCGTGATTGCAGCTAAACCACTCACATGCCAGCTAGCCAATACATACCAACCAAACATTGTACTAAACCAATGTGGGTCTATAGACATTACCCAATCCCAAGCTGATGTAGAAGAGGTAACCCCAAAAATCAAAAGGAAAGTGGCTCCCAACACAATACTTTTGTTGTAATGTTCTGTTCCGCCATTCAAATCCTCTTTCAAAGATTGATTAAGCATGGCTTTGAACACTACGAACCAAAGAATGAAATAAGATGCCATTCTTCCATAATAAAAGGGAAGATTCAAATATCCAGCCTTTCCAGCCAATATCTTGTCATAGTTTGGATTTAATGTCTTGCCATCTTCCAAAAACTTATTAGTTAGACCTTCATGAGTCCAGTGAAATAAATCGTGGTGACCGAAAAAGAAAACACCAAACATCAAAACAGCCGCAATAGGAAGAAAATGACCAAAAGATTGCGGAATTCTAATGATGGCAGAAGACCAACCTGCATATGCAACATAATTGTAAGCACAAAAGAAAACACTTATAACGGCTATGCCAGTAAAAAAGAGATTATTAACCCACAAAGTGGCAAATAATCTTTGTGTCCAATGAAAAGTATGTTCACCGCCGTGAACAGCAGCACCAGCTTCATGATGCCCTTCTGCTCCATGACCTTGACCGTTCAAAAGCAATACTATACCTAAACCGAAAAGCAATACACCGCTCAAAATAATGAGTAGTAAGTTCTTTTTTAGTTTAGGTGAAAAAACAAATCTTTCTTCTAAATCTACATGATGTTCAACGTGAACTCCCATTTTATTACCTTTTTATTCGAAAAAAAACTATTGATTTTGAAGTGTTTGTACATAATGTACTACTTTCCAACGTTCCTCCACACTAAGTTGAGAAGCGTGTGGCCACATTCTATTTCTACCAAAAGTAATGGTATGAAAAATATGACCAGGTTTATCCTCTTTCACCCTACCTTTAGAATATGAAGGAACTCCTTTGTATAGCTGTCCAACTGGACCATCGCCTTGACCAGTTTCACCATGACAATGTAAGCAATACCTAGTGTACAACACTTTTCCTTCCTCTAAAACTTGAGCACTTGAATCGATTGGATTGACTAAAATCCTACCAGCTAATTCAAAACTGTCTTTGTGAAAGTGGTACAAAGATGGTTGCTCGTCAATCAAATCTTTTGATGGGTTGTAAGCATTTCTCTTGATTGTATTTTTAGCGGGCAATCTCATGTTCATTCCATGTGGATTGTGTAGGTTAGAACTGTAATCATCGCCATATTTCCTATCAACCACTTGTGTTAGCGGTTCATATGCGTCTGACACATACATTTGAGAAGCATATTCCCTACCTGTATCTTGAGTGCCTCTTTTGCAAGAAAAAAAAGATACAGCACAAATAGTGAAGAATAAGACTAAGTTTTTCATTTTGTAAGAAATCTCTATTATAACTCTTTTTCAAAAACTTCGGAAGCCTGGTTATCCTTTAGGATTTTAATGATTTTTTCTTGAGTATGGTGGTTTTTACCCAAATCAATGGCCACTACAAACTTATCGTCAGTGCTTCTAATATCAAACATTTTGGGTGTAAAACCAGGTATCAATTTAGCAATGACAAAAAAGGTAAGTGTCATGCCATATGCCGTGAGTAAAACAGTACACTCAAACGTAACTGGTATGAAAATAGGTGGCGCCGCATTTGGTTTACCTCCAATGTTCATAGGCCAATCTACAGCCATCATTGAATATATCATGGTGATACCAAGGCAAAAACCAAGCGTACCAAACAAAAAAGCCACAATGTCAATTCTGCTTCTTTCATAACCTAGAGCCCTGTCCAATCCGTGTATAGGAAACGGTGAAAATACTTCGTGAATCTTGACACCTTCATGACGAATATGCTCTACTGAATGAACCAGCACATCCTCATCGTCAAATATGCCTACTATATATTTGTTTTGTCCTGACATAACGCAACTAGTAATTTATTTTTTTGCAGATGATGATTTAAGCACCGACTTCACTTCAGCCATGTTTATCACTGGTAAAAACTTGGCAAATAAGAAGAAGAAGGTAAAGAACAGACCAAATGAGAAAATGTAATCTCCAATGTCGTACATAGTCGGGTAAAACATTGTCCAGCTTGAAGGAAGATAATCTCTATGTAAAGAACTTACAATAATTACAAATCTTTCAAACCACATTCCAATATTCACAATAATACTGATGACAAAAGTGGCAGCGATATTTCGACGAATTTTTCTAATCCAAAACAGCTGTGGAGAAATCACATTGCAAGTCATCATGGACCAATAAGCCCACCAATAAGGCCCAGTAGCGCGGTTGATAAAACAGTAACCTTCGTATTCCACACCCGAATACCAAGCAATAAAGAATTCTGTGATATAAGCAACACCCACAATTGATCCAGTCAAAGTGATGATTTTGTTCATTGACTCGATGTGGGTTATGGTAACATAATCTTCCAATTTAAACACCTTCCTAGTGACCAACATTAACGTAAGTACCATTGCAAAACCAGAAAAGATAGCACCAGCAACAAAATAAGGTGGGAATATGGTAGTGTGCCAACCCGGAATAACAGAAGTTGCAAAGTCCATACTTACTATTGTGTGTACCGACAATACGAGAGGAGTAGAAACACCTGCCAAAATCAAACTCACTTGTTCATAGCGTTGCCAATCTTTGGCCCCGCCACTCCAGTTGAAACTAAGAATACCATACACTTTGCGCGATATACCTGTGGCTCTCTCGCGAATAGTGGCTAGGTCGGGGATAAGCCCAACATACCAAAATAGAATTGAAACAGACAAATAAGTACTAATCGCAAAAACGTCCCATACTAATGGAGAATTGAAGTTTACCCACAAAGAACCATAAGTATTTGGCAAAGGAAGCGCCCAGTTGGCCAGCCACGTTCTGCCCATGTGCATCAAAATGAAACTACCCGCACAAAAAACTGCAAAAATGGTCATCGCTTCAGCCGCACGGTTAATAGAAGTCCTCCATTTCTGACGGAAAAGTAACAAAACAGCTGAAATAAGTGTACCAGCATGACCAATACCTACCCACCACACGAAGTTAGTAATGTCCCAAGCCCAGCCAACAGTCCTATTTAATCCCCAAACACCTAAACCAACAGTCCATGTTTTATATAGGCAGAAACTTCCATAAGCTAGGGCTAAAACGGAAATGCCAAAAGCAAAATACCAAAGATTGGTAGGCTTTCCTTCTACCTGCTTGCATATATCCTCTGTAACATCGTGTAATTTCTTACCGCCTGTAACCAATGGTGCTCTTACGTGAGATGTAACTTGCATCCTTCTAAAATATTATAATTAAGCTTCTGTATTTCTAATTTTAGTCAAATAGGAAACATTTGGGCGTACGTTGATTTCCTCCAAAACATGGTACATACGCTTGTTGTATTCTTGTTCCATTAATTGATAAATCTTACTGTCCTTGTCGTTCATGTCACCAAAAACAATCGCTTCGGAAGGACACGACTGCGAACAAGCTGTCTCAATTTCTCCGTCTACAGGTCTTCTGTTGTTCTTTTTAGCATTCAATTTTCCTTCTTGAATTCTTTGAACGCACAAAGAACATTTTTCCATCACACCACGTGCGCGTACGGTTACATCAGGATTAAGCACCATTTTACCCAAATCCAAATCTTCATTGAAATTGAAGACTTCATTTTCAGCATATCTAAACCAATTGAACCTACGCACTTTGTAAGGACAATTATTGGCACAATACCTCGTACCAATACAACGATTGTATGTCATTTGATTTAAGCCTTCGCTACTATGGGTAGTAGCTGCAACTGGACAAACTGTTTCACAAGGTGCGTTGTTACAATGCTGACACATCATAGGTTGGAACACGACTTTCGGATTTTCCGAAGGATCTTCCATGTTCCTATACATATCTATAGCGCCAATCTTGTTCTCCTCTGCTTTTTCGTGTGTCATATCACTGGTATAGTATCTGTCGATACGAATCCAATGCATTTCACGGCTATTCAATATTTCTTGTTTACCTACTACAGGAACATTATTTTCAGCCTGACAGCTTACAACGCAGTTTCCACAACCAGTACAAGCATTCAAATCGATGACCATACCCCATGAATGGTTAGTACGCTCACGCATTTTCCACATCGACAAGTCGGTAGTAGGTACAACGCCATCGGCTGTGGCAATAGTAGGGAAGTATCTACCAGCTGCAGGGTTTTTCTTGTATTCTGTTAATGTTGATTCTTGTACTATATCCCTACCCATTATAGTTTGATGGGTTTGGGTTTGAGCTATTTTGTAAGTCTCGCCTGTTGTCGAAACTTCAACACCGCTTGAAATGGCATAATTGGCGAACCCATTTGCCACTGAAATCAAAGGATATGCGTTAACACCAAGACCGTTGCCAGCCTTGCCTACTTTTTCTCTACCAAAACCAACTGCAATACCAACCGTATCGGGTGCTTGTCCAGGCTGAACTAAAACTGGAACAGTCAAGGAAACGCCGTTTGCTTTGAGGGTTACTCGTTGAGTATTGCCAAACTCCATTTTGATGCTGAGCTTTTTGGCAAGCGAAATAGGAATAGTGAGGTAATTTTCCCAAGTAGCCTTTGTAATAGGATCAGGAAACTCCAAAATCCATGGGTTATTGGCAAGACCATTTGAACCATGCCCCATCCCTACTTTTTCGTATACCACTAGCTCAAATCCTTCAGATTTAGCTTTGTAGCGTTTTGAAACAGCACTTGCAGCCGAGGATACATCGCCAGAAAAAGATAAAGTTGACGAACTCGCAGGCAATTCAAATACACCATCATACAATGACTTATCCCAAAAGGCTTGGAAAGAAGTATATTTTGATTGCTTGGGGAATAAATTGGATTTCCAAAAATTGGTAAGGTAGGTATAGGAATCTACTGGAGAACCTGTCCAAGCCGTAAAACTTTCAACAGCAGCCCTTGCCTTGAACAAAGGCGTAATTGTAGGTTGAATCAAACTGTAAGAACCTGTTTTGGGTTCGGCATCTGACCAAGATTCCAAGTAGTGGTGATCAGGTGTAATAAAGTCACACAAAGAGGATGTTTCGTCGACTCTATCGGAAAATGAAACTTTCAGGGCAACTTTTGAAAGACTTGAAGCCAATTCTTTTCCTAAAGCACTTGCATACACAGGATTAGAATTATAGAATAAAACGGCGCCTACGCTACCATCTTTTACTTTCGATACAAAATGTGCGAAAGCAGCGTCATTACCCAATTTTACATTAGACTTTCTTGATGTATCAATCGTGCTACCGTAACTAGCCAACAAATTGTTGATAGCATTGACCAAAATTTGAACGGCAGGGTCATTTGAACCAGAAACTACTAACGAATAACCTTTGGTTTTAACCAGATTTTCGGCTGCTAGTTTCAAATTAGGCAAGTCGGAAAGTTGTGTAGTGCTAATCGAAGCCGCACCAAGTTTGCCCGCTACCAAATTGTATAAATTGGATACTACCAAACCTTCCTGTGAGGGTTTAATCATCGTCCTGTAATCAGCATTTGCACCAGCAAGAGACATGATAGACTCAAACTGGAAGTGCTTTGACATTGCAGGGTTTTTCTCAGAAATTTTTCTTGTCTTAGAATATTGCTTAGCATACTCGGAAGAAGACAACCAGGTACCCAAGAAATCTGCTCCTATACTTACGATTGTTTTGGCTTTGCTGAAATCATAAGATGGAATAAAAGCTGAGCCAAAACTTAGTTCGTTTGCTTTTGATATTCCATAAGCGGAAACGGGGTCAACCGCAACCACTTTGGCCGAGTATTTCGCTGCAAATGCAGAAATGGCCGCATTTAATGAAGGACTGCAAACGGTAGAAGTCACTACATATATTGCTTTACCAGCGGCAACCACCTCTTGTAACTTCGATATAATTTTCTTGTCAGCAGCTTCGAAAGATATTTCGGCCCCTTTTTCTTGGAATGAACGTAATCTTGAACCATCGTACAATCCCAATACTGAAGCTTGAGCCCTTACGCCCGTGGCACCAGCCGAAACAGTTGATTTTTTATTTCCTTCAATTTTAATAGGACGACCTTCGCGCGTTTTTACCACCACGCTAGCGTAATCTCCACCATCTACATAACTTGAAGCGTACCAATTAGCATTGGTAGGATCCACATCCTCTGGCTTTATCAAGTATGGAATAGCCTTTTTTACTGGAGTTTCACAAGCGGCAAGCGATGCTGCTGCAACACTAAAACCAAGAAACTTCAAAAAATCACGACGGTTGCTACCTTCTTCAGCAATCGAGTCGCTATTGACATTTAACTCTTTAGAAGAAAACTCTGGAAATTCTTTAATCGAATTTTTAATGAACTCCGGGTGGTTGTTCAATTCTTCAAGACCTTTCCAATAGGTTTTAGTGCTTTCCATAGGTGCTTCGGTACAGAAACTAAATCTTATATTAATAATGACATTTTGAACACTCTAGACCTCCAATGTCTTTTACCTTCAAGGGGTCTTTGGAAGTCTGTTTATGCAAAACAACCAGTTTATCGTAGTATCCATTGCCTTCGGTGTTTACAGGAGTTTCTCTGTGACAATTGATACACCAACCCATTGTAAGCGGGGAATATTGTTGTACTACTTCCATTTCCTCAATAGGACCATGACAAGTTTTGCACTCCAAACCACCCACTTTCACGTGTTGTGCATGGTTAAAATAAGCCAAATCGGGTAAATTATGTACACGAACCCATTGGATTGGTTTGTTATTTCTTACCGCTTCAAACAATCCTCTCAATTTTGGAGAGTCTGTTTTTATGGCATTATGGCAATTCATGCAAATATTGGCTGAAGGTATGTTAGCCGACTTGCTTCTATTTACACCAGTGTGACAATAATTACAATCAATTTTATACTTACCAGCATGTACCTTGTGTGAAAAAGGTATTGGTTGTTTAGGAGCATAACCTTGTTGCATACCTAAATCCATCAAACCATCCAAGCCAGCTTTTCCAATGAAGCAAACGAAGAAGAACCCAACAAAAAACTTAAATGCTTTGCTAGTTACTACAGCCTGAATGTCAAATTTCTGATCAACCAAATATTTTTCGTCTTCACTTAAGTTGTCCTTTTGATTTATGATTTTGGTTAAAACCGACATTATAAGTATCAGCACAATTACAATCAAAACAAGGAGTGCAATGAAAACAAAAAGTAAAATGTTTAAAAAACCTGCATCTTCTTTTGGATTTGCTTCTTCCGTAGCTGCACCTTCCAC
>DMUD01000129.1 GCA_003476475.1 Cytophagales bacterium
GCAAACCAATTGTTTTTACCTATAGTTTTGGATGAAACATAATATTCGGAAAGGGTGGCTAAAATTTCGCTACTTTCAGTGTATTCGAACTGCTTCAGCGTAGCCATTTTAATAGAATCAGAAAGGGTAGAATTTAGGTAACTTTTCAAACCCGCAGCCTGCACCACATAAGAACTATCATTCATGGCTTTTTCAAATAGGGGCAAATATTTTCCATATTCTTTTGAAAGAAACTGAAGCGCCTGTTCTCTCACCAATCCTTTCGGATCTTTTTTGGCCATCATTTCTATTTTTGATACAATTTCTGTAGAAGCTAATTTTCTAAAAGCATCGAAATATTGTACCGCCACCCTACGCACTTGATAGTAAGGGTCGTCGAGCGCCAAACGCATGGTAGAAATAGTAGCCTGACTATCTACCGCATACATCATGCCCTCCAATGCTTGCATCCGATGTCGATAATAAGTGGCATTTTTGTACTGTATGGCGTAGGCTGCAAGTTCCTTTGTATGGTCTATCGTTCCCAAAAGTTGGGCTTCCTCGTCAATCAATACCAGTTCAGGTGCCATCGGCAAATCGAATTCGAACTCATGAATTCTTTTTGTGATTTCTATCTTTTGCGTTTGTTTATTTCCTTCCGACCATATTCCTACCTTCATCGGCAACCGATATACAGGCGTATAGCTTGAGTCTTGGTTTTGAATGATTTGCAGACGTAATTTTCCATTTGCCCAAGACTGCTTTACCTTCAAGGCGGGATGCCCAGCCGCCAAAAACCATTGGTTAAAAAACCAATTCAAGTCTTCGCCTGTAGTGGCTTCAAAAGCCAGACGTAGGTCGTGAATTTCGGCGGTACCATATTCTTTATTGGTCAAATAACGGTTTAAAGAGGTGAAAAAAGCTTCATCGCCCCCATATTTTCGAAGCATGTGTAACACACGCCCCCCTTTGTTGTAGGAATGTGCATCGAACATGTCTTGAAAATCTTTCAAGTAAAAACGGACAATAGGCTCTTGTTTGGCAACCGCTTCTTTCATGTAGCCCTCCATCTCCTCCAATGCATGGTAATCGGCGGCATCGCGACCATTTTTATATTCCTGCCACAGAAATTCAGAATAATTGGCAAAAGATTCGTTCAAGGGCAAGTTGGGCCAAGATTCGGCAGTGACCAAGTCGCCAAACCAATGATGAAAAAGTTCGTGGGCAATGATGTTGTCCCAGTCTTTGTCCAACATTTCCCTGTTGGTGCACTGTACAGCTTCCATCATCACAGTAGCCGTAGTGTTTTCCATGGCCCCCGACACATAGTCGCGCACTACGACTTGGGAATATTTGTCCCAAGGATATTTGTATTGAAGCAAATTAGAAAAATACTCTATCATTTCGGGAGTGTGCCCAAAAACCGATTTGGCGTGATTTTTGTATTTCGGCTCTACATAATAGCTCACATCCAAACCATTCCAATTAAAATTTTTGCTTTTGGGCATGGTATCTTTGACTACTGCAAAATCGCCCACAGCCATCATGACCAAATAAGGCGAATGTGGCTTGTCTTGTTTCCATAGGTCGGTGCGAGTCCCGTCGGCATTTAGTAAACTGTACATTAATGTGCCGTTGGAAAGGGTATTAAATCGGTTATCGACCGTGATGTACAGTTCTTGCGTCATTTTCTCGTTGGGTGAATCGATAGTGGGAAACCAACAGGAGCTAGATTCAATTTCGCCTTGTGTCCAAATTTGTTGCGGTTTCAGGGTATCTTTACCATCGGCATTGATGAAAAATAGACCTTTGTCGGAATTTATCGCAGCATTACCGCCCTTGGGCAATTCATTGGGTTTGGCGGTGTAATCTATTTCAAGTGTGTATGCATTGCCCCTTTCGTAGGTTTTATCCAAATTCACGATCAACTTGGAATTGTCGTATTGAAAATTTAAATCATTTCCCATAGGAAGAAGTTTCACATAAAGGATATCGAAACCTTTGGCATCCAACTCCAATACTTCTTGCGGATAAAAGTAAGGCTTGAGCGTAAGAGTGGCTTTTCCATTTAGGGTTTGTTTTTGCCAATCGAAAGAAACTTCCAATTTGGTGTGCAACAAATCGTGCTTCAAATTGCGGCTTGGAGAATAGGGATATACCGGCAAGGTGGTAGCAGGAGTTTCAATAGCGGTAATCGAAGTTGGTTTTTTGATTGTTCGACAGGCTACCAACAGGGTTAAAGAGATTGCTACTTTAAAATATTTTTTCATAAATGGGTAGTCTTAGAAATGAAAAATAAAATTTAGCGTACAAGGTCAGAGTTTTTTAGCCTCGTTCCAATATTTGTCCATTTCCTCTAAAGTCATTTCATTCAATATTTTACCATCACTAGCCGACTGTTTTTCAAGGTAATTGAAACGCTTTATGAATTTCCTGTTGGTCATTTCAAGGGCATTTTCAGGGTTTATGCCTGTAAAACGTGCATAATTGACTAGCGAAAAAAGCAAGTCGCCAAATTCAGCCTCGGCTTTTTGAGGATTTGTTTCTTGCAAAAATTCCTGCATTTCTTCCTGCACTTTTCCCCAAACCTGTTCTTTTTTATCCCAATCAAAACCTACTGCACGTGCTTTTTCCTGTATTCGTATAGCTTTAACCAAAGCAGGCAAGGCGTTGGGCACCCCCGACAATACCGACTTGCTCCCTTCCTTCAATTTTATTTTCTCCCAATTCCTCTTCACCTCCTCTTCGGTCTCGGCTTTTACATTCCCGTAAATGTGCGGATGCCTGACAATGAGTTTGTTGCACAAAAAATCTATCACATCTGCCATATCAAAATCATTCGTTTCGGAAGCAATACGTGCATAAAAAACCACATGCAGTAGCAAATCGCCCAACTCTTTCTTTATTTCGGGCAAATCGTGTGTGGCAATGGCATCGGCCAATTCATAGGTTTCCTCGATGGTCAATGTGCGCAAGGATTCCAATGTTTGCTTTTTGTCCCACGGACATTGTTCGCGCAGCTCGTCCATTATTTGCAGCAATCGACCAAATTGTTCCAAGGTCAGCAGCCTTCTATTGTTTATAATTTTATCTTTTTTCATCGATTAATGATAGATAGTTAGCAATTTATAAATAATTAAGTCTACCATGTGATAGATAAGGTCAGCTTGGGTAAATTTGTAGCATTATATCGAATAAAACTGACACAGTGACTTTAATTAAATCTATTTCTGGTATTAGAGGTACTATTGGGGGCAAGGTAGGCGAATCTCTTTCTCCCATAGACGTGGCAAAATATACAGCTGCCTTCGGCACTTTTTCAAAACAGAAAGGCATTGGCAAAAAAATAGTCATCGGTCGAGATGCTCGTCCTACGGGTCAAGCCATTTCGGGTATTGTATCTTCTACCCTCATGGCTTTGGGTTTGGATGTGATAGATTTAGGCCTCAGCACCACCCCAACCGTTGAAATGGCCGTTGTAGCCGAACAAGCAGCTGGTGGAATTATCGTGACGGCTAGTCACAATCCCATCCAGTGGAATGCATTGAAACTTTTAAACGAGAAAGGCGAATTTATTTCGGCTAGTGACGGTGCTGAAATGTTGAAGATTGCCGAAAACGAGGCATATTCTTTTGCAGAGGCAATGAAATATGGACACTACAAGCAGGATGAAAGCTATTTGCAAAAACATATTGAAGCCATTTTGAAACTAGAATTGGTAGATGTAGAGGCTATAACCAATCGTAATTTCAGAATAGCAGTAGATGCTGTAAATTCTACCGGCGGCATAGCTGTGCCAATGCTTTTGGAAGCATTGGGAGTGAAAAATGTGAGTAAATTTTTCTGCGAACCTACGGGGCACTTCCCGCACAATCCAGAACCATTGGCTGAAAATTTGACCCAAATTTCGGCCGAAATAGAAAAAGGAAAATTTGACTTGGGCATAGCAGTAGACCCCGACGTTGACCGCTTGTGTTTTATATGTGAAGATGGCCACATGTTTGGGGAAGAATATACTCTTGTGGCGGTAGCCGATTATGTATTGAGCCAACACCCTGGCAATACCGTATCTAATCTTTCCTCTACTAGAGCATTAAAAGATGTGACAGAAAAATTGGGAGGTGAATATTTTGCATCGGCAGTAGGTGAAGTAAATGTAGTAGATGCCATGAAACTACATAATGCTGTAATTGGTGGCGAAGGCAATGGCGGAGTCATTTATCCTGAACTGCATTATGGCCGAGATGCTTTGGTGGGTATCGCACTTTTTCTAACCCATCTTGCCAAATTTGGAAAAAATATTTCAATGCTAAAGGCACGTTATCCCAACTACCACATTTCCAAAAAAAAGATAGAATTAACGCCAGAATTAAATGTACCCCAGGTACTCGAAGAAATGAAAGAGCGTTATAAAAAGCAACCTATCAACACGATAGACGGCGTCAGAATAGATTTCGACAAGGAGTGGGTGCACTTGAGGGCATCGAATACGGAGCCTATTATTCGAATATATGTCGAATCGGACAGCATTTCAAAAGCTGAATATCTTGCAAATAAGATTTTGGTTGATATTAAAGAGATAATTTCTGAAAAGCTGTAGTTTGTGAAATTTTCAACCCTTACTGCTTTGCAATTTTTATTTACCCGTGTCTTTTAAACTTTTATGGTTTACAATTCGCTTCAATTTCTCATTTTTTATGTAATTGTCACCAGCTGGTATTTCCTTTTGCCACCGCGTTTTAGGTGGGGATTATTGCTATTTGCCAGCTGCTACTTCTACATGGCTTTTGTTCCCATTTATATCCTCATTTTGGGGGGCACCATAATAGTAGATTATTATGCTGGTATTTACCTAGAACAAATAGAAGGGAAAAACAAGAAAATATTCCTAATCCTAAGTTTGATTGCAAATATTGGCATTTTGTGTGTATTCAAGTACTATAACTTTATCAATGAAAACTTCGGATTACTTTTTGGATTTTTGGAACACAAAAATCCTATTCCATATTTAGAAATCATTTTGCCCATTGGACTTTCTTTCCACACCTTTCAAGCCATGAGTTACACTATTGAGGTGTACCGAGGCAACCAAAAAGCGGAAAAGAATTTTGGTATATACGCGCTGTATGTAATGTTTTATCCACAATTGGTGGCCGGCCCTATTGAAAGGCCTCAAAACATGTTGCATCAATTTCACGAAACACACCGCTTTAATTGGAATTTATTCAAAGCCGGATTGATGCAAATGGCTTGGGGAATGCTAAAAAAAGTAGTCATTGCCGATAGAATTGCCATGGCAATAGACCCAGTTTTTGATAATCCTTGGTCACAAAATGGTGTTACCCTGTGGGTATCAGCTGTTCTATACTCATTTCAGATATACTGCGATTTTTCTGGATATTCCGATATAGGAATAGGAGCAGCAAAAACCATGGGGTTTGATTTAATGCGTAATTTCGACTCGCCATACCTATCAACTAAAATATCTGAATTTTGGAAAAAATGGCATATTTCCCTTTCCACATGGTTCAAAGACTATTTGTATATTCCACTTGGTGGTAACCGAGTAAAAAAATACAGAGTGTATTTCAATCTTTTCGTGGTGTTTCTAATAAGTGGAATTTGGCATGGCGCCAATTGGACTTTTGCCATTTGGGGTACCTTACATGGCAGCTTTTTGGTTATCGAAAACATCATTTCAAGCAAATTTAAGTTCAAAACGACATCGCCTTGGCTCAAATGGGCACAAATGTTGTTCGTATTTATTTTGGTGTCTATTGCATGGGTGTTTTTCAGAAGTCCGACAGTAAAGCAAGCTTATTTTGTGTTAGGCAAAATCTTTACACTTTCCATTTTCCATCCTATTTCTTTGGGAATGCATTTGGCCGAAGTATTGTTTACAGTTTGTTTGATTTTTTTCATGATGTACAAGGAAAAGCTTTATCCAGGATTTCAAATTAAAAGCAACATCGTCTTTCTGTTAACTTTTGCCACCACGGCTTTGGCTTGTTATCTCTTTGGCGTATTTGGAAATGTGCAGTTCATCTATTTTCAATTCTAAATGAAGAAGATTGTCGTTTTTTTCATTTCGTTGTTTAGCCTTTGCTTTTTGGTTATTGGCACGTCCGATAATCTAATGAAGCAATTCAAGGATCATGCAGAAAAATTGGAATTGTTGCGGTCTCAAAAATTCCAATTCGGAGATTTGTATGGATTTTCTTACTTGAAAGAGTTTAAAATAGCTAGAGATGGAAACTCCAATTTCCAAGCTATTCCTAGCGAAAAGGTAAGAGAAATCAATCTTTATTATTTGTGCGACAGTTATTTATGGGATTTTGTAAAAAAAGATTCAATTGAATACAAATTCAGAACTTTC
>DMUD01000008.1:0-14217 GCA_003476475.1 Cytophagales bacterium
CAAAAAAGAGCAAGAACTTGCCGAAGCGGCCAAGCGACTTTGTGTAATATAAAGAATTGATTTACAAGATATAGGCCACTTGCTTGCCCAATCAAAAAAAAGCTTTTTATTGAATGTCGGCAAAAATATCTAGACTTAAATTGATGTTGTCTTCTATCAATTTATCGCCTAAGTCTTGAAAGTAATTTCCCGAATTATAGGTAATTCCCCACTCGGTTCTGTTCAAAACTATATCGCCTGTAACACGAATCGATTTTTTGGTGTACGAAATAGTTGAAAGGAATTCGATGGGTTTTTTGGTGTTTTTAATCGTCAGCTCGCCATATATTTTGTAGTTGGGTTTGCCTTCGGCCACATCAAAACGCTCCGTTTTTAGTATTTTAAATGTGGAAGTAGGGTAGGTGGCAGAAGCAAAAAAATCTTTCGACTTTAGGTGGTCGACCAAGTTTTTGTTGAAACCTGCATCGGTAATATCGGTATTGGTTATGCTTTTCATATTGATGTACACAAAACCTCCCGTAATGGTTTTGGTGTCGATATTGATTTTGCCAGACTGGATTTTTACATATCCAGTGTGTTGTTTTCCAACGCCTTTGCAAGTCCAGTTTACTTTCGATTTTTCGATATCGATATTGTAAACATCGGATATTTGGACTTTTTTGGGGAAGTGGTTGTTTGACTTTTTGTTTTTTGGCAAAAATGAACTTAGAAGTAAAGACATTAGGACAATTTCAACCAGAATAAGTACTTTTTTCATTTTTTTAGGAATTTTTTTTGAACAAGTTTACACAAGCTTCCGCATTTATCAAATGCCTAACTGTAGAATGGATACTTTTTTGAGTTTGTTAAGCGTTTCGTCCATCCAACCTTCAGGCATGTTTTTGATACTCTCGCGCAGTGCTTTACCCCAGTTTTGCGACACGTTGGCCACATCTTCTTTTTCGAAACGATGTTCAACGGGTAGGTAGCTGTCTTTTTTGTAAAGCACCACGTCGATGGGGAAATCTACGTCGTTTGCACTTACACGTGTAGAATCAAAAGAAAGAAAACCGGTTTTTAGGGCAATTTTCATGGGAGTTTCGGGGTTAATAGTCCTGTCGAGAATAGGTTTGCCATAGCCAGAATTTCCAATGATGACAAAAGGAGCGCCCTCCCCAATTTCTACCCAGTTACCTTCAGGATACAACAAAAAAAGTTTATGTTCGGCGTCGTTTTGTAACTGCCCACCCACGATGGCTGTCAAATTGAAACGAAGGCCTGATGCTGCCAGAGCATCTTTGTCTTCCGAAGCCACTCTTCTGAGTTGTGCTGCAAATGCATTCACGGCTTTATACATTTTATTGTGCTTATCGCCATTTTCTTCTATTTCCTCTTTAAAATAAGTAAGGGCCTTGTCGCGCACAGACCGCAAACCCGATGTCATAATAAAAAGGAATTGATTACCGTGTTTGTGCACATACATTTTTTTTCCAGTGGTGGTTTCCGAACCAGATGTAAGTCTTGTGTCGGAAATAGCCACGAGTCCTTCTTTCAACTTTATTCCAAGGCAATATGTCATGCTATAATTTAGTTTGAAAGCCCTAAAATTAATAGTTTTTGCTAATTTTGGAGTTAGACACATTGAATTAAACTTTAATACAGAACTTTATTTAACATATTATGCAATACGACGTTACAGTAGTAGGATCGGGTCCTGGTGGTTATGTGGCTGCCATACGTTGCGCCCAACTTGGATTGAAAACCGCTATTATCGAAAAATATGCCACTTTGGGCGGTACATGTCTGAACGTTGGTTGCATTCCTTCCAAAGCCTTGTTGGATTCTTCTGAACATTTTCACAATGCTGCGCATAGTTTCAAAGAACATGGTATCGATATACCTGCCCCAAAGGTGAATATGGCGCAAATGATAAAACGCAAAAGCGAAGTGGTAAAAGCCAACAACGACGGTATTGCGTTTTTGATGAAGAAAAACAAGATAGATGTCTATCAGGGTCTTGGTTCTTTTGTTGATAAAAATAACATTAAAGTTACCCAACAAAATGGTGATTCAAAAACCATTAGCACTCAAAAAGTAATTATTGCCACTGGTTCCAAACCTACCACCATTCCTACTGTTTCTGTCGATAAAAATCGGATTATTACTTCAACCGAAGCCTTGAATTTGACTGAAGTGCCGCAACATTTGCTACTCATTGGCGGGGGGGTCATTGGTTTAGAATTGGGTTCGGTATATGCTCGTCTTGGTGCCAAAGTAACAGTTATCGAATATACCGATTCAATTATTCCCACTATGGATCGTGCATTGGGAAAAGAATTGCAAAAAGTGCTTACAAAGCTTGGTTTTCAATTTTTCTTCCACCACAAAGTAACTTCTGCAACTGCAAAAGGTAAGGAAGTAAAAGTAGAAGCCGAGGATTCAAGCGGTAAAAAAGTAGAGTTCAAAGGTGATTATTGTTTGTTGGCTATAGGCCGAAAGGCGTACACAGATGGTTTGGGTTTGGAAAATGTGGGAATCAAAACCGACGAACGTGGTCGAGTATTGACCAACGACCACTTGGAGACTTCTGTTCCAGGAATCTACGCCATTGGAGATGTGGTTAAGGGGGCCATGTTGGCTCATAAAGCCGAGGAAGAAGGTACTTTTGTTGCCGAAGTGATTGCAGGGCAAAAGCCTCACATCAACTACCGTCTTATACCAGGCGTGGTATATACATGGCCTGAAGTGGCAGGTGTTGGTTATACCGAAGAAGAATTGAAAACAGAAGGCAAGGCATACAAATCGGGTTCTTTCCCATTCAAGGCATCGGGTAGGGCAAGGGCTAGCAACGATTTAGATGGTTTTGTGAAAGTACTGGCCGATAAAACAACCGACGAAATATTGGGCGTCCATATCATTGGCCCTCGCGCTGCCGACCTTATAGGAGAAGCGGTGGTCGCCATGGAGTTCCGTGCATCGGCTGAAGACATAGGTCGTATGTCGCACGCACACCCCACCTATTCAGAAGCATTGAAAGAAGCTGCTTTGGCCGCTACAGAAAATAGGGCATTGCACGTGTAGGGATTCTTTTTTTGTTCATACGTATAAAATATAATATTTTTTCGTATAACATTGCAAAAATGGATGCCAAGGTTACACTAAGTTTTGACGAAAGCGTTTTGGCTAGTGCAAAAGCTTATGCAGAAGCTCGACACATAAGCCTATCTCGATTCACTGAATTGCTTTTCAGGAAACTTACAGCCAAAAAATATGATACCCTAGAAGAATTGCCTGTGGCAGACTGGGTCAATATTTTGGCAGAAAGTGATGTCCAATACAAAAGAGCTGCCAAGTAGCGAAAAGAGATGAAGAAAGAATTTTACGCATCTAAAAAATGAGGATTTTTTAGATGTCAATGTGTTGGTGTTTGTTTTAAACAAGGAATATCCCACTTTTTCTTTTTCCTCTAAAGTTCTTAGTCTGTGCGATAGCCCCAATTTTAAGGTTTACACTTCGCCTATTTGCCTAGCAATCGCATTCTATTTTTCGGAAAAAGAAAAGTGGAAGAGAAATGGAGAAAAGAAAAATGGCTATCCTCGCATCTAAATTGAGAATATGTACTGTAAATGAGGATGTGGTTTTTCAAACTTCCGAAAAACAAATGGATTGGGGATTTTGAGGATGGCTTGGAACATTATGCTGCAAAAAACGTTCGTTGCCAGTGTAGTGTCACCGAAGATTTGGATGATTTTTATTTTTCAGAATTGGAAGTGCTGAATTGCTGTACTTTTTTAGAAAAGCATTTGGCCTAAAAATCATTCTTGTCCACCAGCGATAAATCGATAGTCCGTTTCTCCAAGCTTGTGTTTTTTACCTTAACATGCACGGTATCGCCCAATGTGAATGTTTTGCCTGTTTTTTTACCCACAAGTCGGTAGTTTTTTTCATCTAATTCGAAAAAATCGCTGTTCATATCGGACATACGCACCATTCCTTCGCATCTGGTTTCGTTCATGTCCACATACATTCCCCACCCTGTAACACCTGAAACAATACCTTCGAATACTTTTTTACCTGCCATTTGCATGTATTCCACTTGTTTGTATTTGATGGAGGCCCTTTCGGCATCGGCAGCCAATTTTTCCATTTCTGATGAATGCTTACACCTTAATTCGAATGCTACTCTGTCGGGAGAAGGTTTATTGTCCAAATAGTTTTGCAGAAGCAAGTGTGTCATCATGTCGGGAAAACGACGAATAGGAGAAGTGAAATGGCTGTAATGTGAAAAGGCAAGCCCGAAATGCCCTGCTGCTGCCGTGGTGTAACGCGCCTTGGCCATGGTGCGAATGGCTAGATTTTGCAGTAAATATTGCTCGGGGCTACCTTCAATTTTTTCGATAAAATCGTTCAGTTTTTCAGAAATTTTCGATTCATCAACCATCAATTTATATCCAAATTTGGAGGCGAAGAGTGAGAAACTTCTTATTTTTTCTATGTCGGGTTCATCGTGCACCCTGTACACCATAGTGTTGTGTTCTTTGCCTTCTTTGTGCCGATAGCAAAACTCGGCTACTCGTTTGTTGGCTAATAACATGAATTCTTCTATCAGTTTGTGGGCGTCTTTTCTAATTTTTGGAAATAGCCCTAATGGTCGCCCGGCCTCATCTAGCTTGAATTTAACTTCAACTGTTTCGAAGCTAATGGCGCCATTTTTGAATCTTTTGGCTTGTAATTTTTTGGCTAGGGTATTCAATACCATAACCTCTTCTGCAAAATCACCTTCGCCACTTTCAAGACATTCTTGAGCCTTTTCGTAGCTGAACCTTTTGTTAGAATGAATGATGGTGCGTCCAAACCATTCGTGTATCACATTTGCCTTTTCATCCAATTCGAAAACTGCCGAAAACGTTAGTTTGTCTTCATTAGGTCTTAAAGAGCAAAGAAAATTGGAAAGCCGCTCTGGAAGCATGGGTACAGTTCTATCTACTAAATAAACCGATGTAGCTCTATGTTCGGCCTCCCTTTCAAGTGTAGTACCTGGTTTTACATAATGGGTGACATCGGCAATGTGTATGCCTATTTCCCAATTGCCATTTTCAAGTTTTTGTATAGAAAGTGCGTCGTCGAAATCTTTTGCATCTTCAGGGTCTATGGTGAAAGTGGTAATGTCTCTAAAATCTCGCCTTTTTTTGATTTCTTCAGGCGTAATTACTTCTGATATTTTTTCGGCATCTTCCAAAACATCCTTTTCGAATTCGGTAGGCAAACCAAATTCAGCCATGATGGCGTGCATTTCGGTATTGTTGTTGCCTGCTTTGCCCAATATTGAGACTACGGCACCCTCTGGGTTTTTATCAGACCTATTGGGCCAGTAATGCACCTTTACAATTACTTTTTCGTCTTTTTTTGCGCCATTTAATTTGTCTTTTGCCACAAAAATATCTTTGTGGATTTTTCTGCCATCGGGTACTAAAAAGGCAAAACGATCTGAAATTTCTAGACGGCCCACAAAGGTTTCTCTCTTTCTTTTGATGATTTCGATGACTTCTCCTTCAGGATGTTCATCTTTTTCACTACTGGAAGGCCAAACTATCACTTTTACGAGGTCACCATCGAAGGCTCCCATCATGTTTTCTGTTTTTATTTTGATGTCTACTTCAAGCGTGTCGTTTAAAATGAATGCAAAGCGGAAATTTACGTAATCCACCCACCCTTCAATGATGTGTGCTTGCTCTTCGCCAGCCATGTAGGCCCTTTCACCAATCAATTTTACTTTACCTGTGTGAGCCAAACGAGACATTAATTCTTTAAACCTGAGCTTGTCGTTTTCGCCCTGAATGCTGAATAAATTATAAAGTTGTCGTAGTGGATAAATCTCGTTCGGGTTTTCTCTGAAAAGTCTAAGTACTTCTACTTTTAGCGAGAATTTTGGTTCCGATTTGGCTCTTTCGCTTCTTTTTTTTGATGCGTGATTTTGTTTGGCTTTATTTTTTCTTGACATTTTTTTAAATTTCTAACGCTGCAAGAATTTGTTCCTAGTATAATTAAAGAAAAAAACCTGCTCGTAGGAACAGGTTTTTCTTTATTGTTGAAATAAGGATTATTTAATCATAAATAAACCTTCACCAGATTTTTCCCCATCGGTGTAAATTTCAATTTGGTATTTGCCAGGTTTGTAATCTTTACCAGTTTTGGAGATGGTGAATAATATTGTTTTTGGGGTATTGTCAAATAACAATTCTTGTTTTGCAGTGTAGTTTATTTCATGTCCTTCATGTAAAAAATTACCTGAAGCATTGACATTGGTCATAGTCGAGCCATCGGGTTCTATTATGCGTAAATAGGCTACACGCACGCCCAATTCGGCTACCTTGTTATCCAAATAGGAATATTTAATGTTGATTTTTTCGATATTTTTTGATTTGTAAAAGGCTTCGTTCAGTTCTTTCCCTTTTTTGTCGGTTATAGTTGTTTTAAAGTTCCAAGCCAATAGTTTGGAGGCCACTTTTACCTTTTGTTCCAGAATTTTTGATTTAACAGTCATTCTAGAAATAGAATCCGTTAGTTTTATTTTCTGATCTTTAAGTACAGAGTTTTCGGCATACAGTTGTTCCCGGTCTGTTTTTATCTTTTCAATTTCGTCGCTGTTTTCGCTTAACTCGGACTTCATTATATTCAATTCACTTTCTAATTGCAGGAATTTCTTTTTATATATTGAATTGGCTTGCAAAGTCTTTTTTTGATCTTCTAACTTTTTGTTAATAATGGTGAGTTCACTGTTCTCAATTCCCAAAGCAGAGTATTCATCTTTCTGTTTTTTGATGACATTTTGCATTGAATCGATGCGAGCAATCAATTTAAGGTTTTCGTTGGTCTTTTTTTTAATTATGAAAGACTTCTCATTTGTAGATTTTTTTGTTTTGGCATTTAAATAGAATTGGTAGGCATTAATACCCACTAGTATGATGATAAAGCCTATGAATAGCCCTTTTTTTGAAACTTCTTTTTGGTCTTTAGAATCTTCCACGACTGAAAATATTGATTGAACACAAATTGTTGAACAAATGTACCATTTCTTTCAGACTTACAGGTAAAATATGGTTCCCAAAAGCTTTACAAATGAATATGTAAAATCATTACTTGAAGTTGTTCAAAACTATTAAATGCCTTCTGCCACTACAGTTTTTACTTCTGGTATTAGTTTAGTGAGTAAATTTTCGATACCAGATTTTAATGTAAGAGTAGAAGAGGGGCAGCCACTACAAGAACCCTGCAGCTGTACCTTTACAATACCATCTTGGAAGGAGTGGAATGTGATATTGCCGCCATCGGATTCTACAGCGGGGCGAATGTATTCGTCCAATACAACTTGAATTTTTTGTTCTATTTCCCCCAATCCTTCAATAGATTCTTTTTTGAAACCTTCTTTGAATAGGGGAGTGCCTTCTTCAAGCCATGCCTTAATAAAGGGTTTTAATAAGGGCACAATGTCGTTCCAGTCTGAATTTTCGTTTTTTGTAATGGTTACAAAATTGGAGGCAATAAATACTCTTTTCACAAAATTGAACTTGAATAAATCTGTGGCGAGAGGGCTATTTTCAGCAGTAGCTAAGTCCGGATAGTCGGCACTTTGGCCGTCTGGTAACAAAGCGAAATTGGCTACAAATTTTAAACTATTAGGATTTGGATTCGATTCGGTATAAACGACTACCGGAGTTTTTTCTACTGTAGATTCCATGTCTTTTTTTAATAAATAACAATCTTACGAATTTTTGGTTCGTACTGGTTCGAAATTTACAAATATCTTTGAACATGAAATTTGATTTGAGCCACCAAGATTTACATTCCAACGCTAGAGCAGGGTTGATACATACTAGTCATGGCATGATAGAAACTCCCATTTTTATGCCTGTTGGCACAAAAGGTTCTGTAAAAGGAGTACACATGCGCGAATTGGAAACCGATATACAGGCGCAAATCATTTTAGGGAATACCTATCATTTGTATTTGAAACCAGGGCCTGATTTTTTGAAGGAGGTGGGCGGCCTACACAAATTTATAGGGTGGGACAAGCCTATTCTTACCGATAGTGGGGGCTATCAAGTATATTCGCTGGCGCAACAAAGAAAAATAACGGAAGAAGGAGTTTGGTTCAAATCATACATCGACGGTTCTAAACATTTTTTTTCACCAGAAAGTGTGATGGATATTCAGCGTGCCATAGGCGGCGACATTATCATGGCTTTCGACGAATGCACGCCTTATCCTTGCGATTACCAATATGCCAAGCGCAGCATGGAGATGACTCATCGCTGGTTGAAGCGTTGCTGTATTCGATTTGATGAAACAGAAAGCATCTACGGTTACCCTCAGACTTTGTTTCCCATTGTGCAAGGCAGCACTTATCGCGATTTACGCATTCAGTCGGCCGAAACAGTCGCTTCTTTCGAACGCGAAGCAAATGCGATAGGTGGTCTATCGGTTGGAGAACCTGCCGAAGAAATGTATGAAATGGCAGATGTTGTTTGTCAAATATTGCCCAAAAATCGACCTAGGTACTTGATGGGTGTAGGTACGCCTGTCAATCTACTCGAGTGTATTGCATTGGGAATTGATATGTTTGATTGTGTGATGCCTACCCGCAACGGTCGAAACGGCATGCTATTTACAACTCAAGGCACCATCAATATAAAAAATAAAAAATGGGAGAAGGATTTTAGTCCTATCGATGAAAGTTTGGGAGCCTACGTGGGCACTTTGCACAGCAAGGCCTATTTGCGCCACCTTATCATGAACGATGAGATTTTGGGTGGTCAAATTGCCAGTTTGCAAAATCTAGGTTTTTATTTGTGGTTGATGCGCGAAGCAAGACAACACATAATATTGGGAGACTTCAGGGCTTGGAAAGATAGAATGGTGCCGATAATAGGCAGTAGGCTTTGAACTAAAAAAAAGCCCTAGAAAAACTAGGGCTGAAACATTCTATTTATAGATAATGAATACTGTTAGTCTCTTGGAAGAGCTTCTTTCACTACCAAGGCACGACCAAATTCCTCTTTGTTATTCAATTGGGCTACCGCTGTCTTGGCCTCAGAATCATTGGGCATTTCCACGAAGCCAAAACCTTTAGAACGACCTGAGGCTTTGTCCATCACTACTTTTGCGGAACTTACTTCTCCGTAGCTCTCAAACAACTCTTTCAAACTGTCGTTTGTAACCTTGAAATTCAAATTTGCGACGAAAATATTCATAAAGCACTAATTAAATTACAACTACTAAACAATAAAGATAATCAAACGTTCTTTATAATCAAATGTATTTAGAACAATAGTTTTTTAATGAATTCTTAATTATCTTGAACAAACATAACACTTTGACGTTAAAAAAACATTGAGTTATGATTTTTTTAGTTTCCAAAATATATTAAAAAAATGAGAAAAGTTTTACTGTTTGTGTTGTGGGTTTTTTCCAAAAAGCTTGAAAAGTTAACTTTGATATTAATCAATAGGCATGTGGTCGTGTTTGGCAATAATAGTTTTTCCTAAATCCGACCTCACAAAATCGATAAAATGCTTTAATTTTTCCTCGTCTTTTTTGCGGTAATAAAAATAATAAGTTCGGTAAATTGGGTAAGAGAGATTGGCAATGTTTTCGGCAGTAGGAGAATAGTAGTCGATATCGTTCACTGAAATTTTGAGCATTTTTGTGTTTTTATCAACGCTACCAAATCCCAAGTAAGCGATAGAGTTTATGTTTTTAGCCACATTGGCTTTCAGCTGGGCATTTGTGCCTAGCATCATTGCCCTAGAGGTATAGTTCATGTTTTCAAGAAACAAATCTTTAAACCCAAGGTAACAACCAGAAGTATTGGAGCGAATGTACACGCGAATGGGGGCCTCGTTGCCTCCTACTTCTTTCCAGTTGGTAATATAGCCTGCAAAGATGTTTCCGACTTGTTTTTTAGTCAGTTTCGTAATCGGATTGGCTTTGTTTACTACTACTGTGAAAGCTTCTTTGGCAAATTGAATTTCGGCAAGATTTATATTGTCTTGCTGAAATTCAGCAAGTTCTTCATCGGTCATTTTTCTTGATGTAACAGCAATGTCCGTTTGGCCGTCTTTCAAATATACAATACCCATAGTACTCCCAAAGCCTGCCAAATCAATCATTCTATCTTTGTACTTGCTTACATAGGCTTCGCGAAGTTTTGTCATGATACGTAAACCAGCTTCACTACCTCTTATTACTACAATAGGGTTTTGGTTTTGCGCAAGGGAAATGAAAGTGTAAAAAAGTAGGTTTAAAGAAAGACAAAAACTTTTCATAAATGAATGATGAATAATAGTTGGAGTTAAAAATACGCTCAATTTTTCAAAATAATATGCTAACAAAATGAAAATGCTTAGAAAAGTCAAGAAATTGTGCTGTAAACCTTGGATATAAGATTCCTATATTTCTGATTTAGGAAGTTTATTAGCTTGTATTTTTTTAAGATATTGCGGTACAGATTATTCAACTTTATAAGATGAAAAACTTCCTTTCGGTCGAAGATGTTAAAGATGTTCAAAAGCTATTGAAAAAAGCTTTTAAAATCAAGAAAAACCCTTTTGAGCATGCTCATTTGGGTAAAAACAAGACTATTGGACTTGTATTTATGAATCCAAGCACTCGCACACGTCTCAGTACTCAGCGCGCCGCCAACAATTTGGGCTTGAATGTGATGGTCATGAACATGGACAAAGAAGGCTGGGCACTTGAGACTCAGGAAGGAATCGTCATGAACCAAAATACTGTTGAGCACATAAAAGACGCAGCTGCTGTGATGGGGCGTTATTGTGAGATTATTGGTATTCGTTCTTTTCCAAAGTTGGTTGACAAACAGGAAGACTATTCGGAAGATTTTTTTCAAAAGTTTATTAAGTATGCCAAGGTGCCTATTGTCAGTCTGGAAAGCGCCACCTTGCACCCTCTTCAATCTTTTGCCGATCTTATTACTATCGAAGAGTATAAAACGAAGGAAAGACCAAAGGTGGTACTTTCTTGGGCACCGCACATAAAGCCTTTGCCTCAGGCGGTAGCCAATTCATTTTCTGAATGGATGCAAAAAGCTGATGTCGATTTTATCATCACACATCCACAAGGTTATGAACTCGATAAAAAATATACGGGTGCTACCCCAGTAATACACAATCAGGAAAAAGCCTTAAAAAATGCTGACTTTATTTACGTAAAGAATTGGTCTAGTTATGCTGAATATGGCAAGGTGCTGAGCTTAGATGGCGGTTGGATGCTGACAAATGAAAAACTAAAAATAACAAACAATGCCAAAGTGATGCATTGTTTGCCCGTACGTCGCAATATCGAATTGTCGGATGAAGTTTTGGACAGTGAGCATTCTCTTGTGGTAGAACAAGCTGAAAACCGTATCTATGCTTGTCAAACAGTGTTGAAAGAAATACTGCAGAAGAATTTCTAGAGTTTTATATGCCAACGCTCTGCGCGAAGTTTTCGGGATAAAACTTTCTGCCAATCAAATCAAATAGTTCATTTACTTCTAAGCTGTCTATTTCCCAATTAAATCTAATAGAATAATGGTCAATTATTAGGTTGACAGCTTTTTCGTAAGAATCTGAACTGTCGGCTAGCGACATCGCGTTTTCAAAAGCTGCATTGTCACCATTGAAAAGCGACTTGGTGAACATGATTTTTTGGTTGATGCTCATGGCCGACCTAATGTCTACTACTTTGTTTTTGGTATGAAGATTAAGTGGTGTTTCTTTTTGTTCTTTTACTACCAAATCATTTATGGTCAGTTGTTCGGGCTGAAAGTTGTCTGTCAACGTGTTTGACTTATTTTTAGAAGGCTCGGCATAATGGAAATCAGAAGGGTTAACTGGGAGTACACCATTTAATAAATGGGCTAAATTGTTTTCTACAACAATGTCATTATAGTTGTTTCCAAACTCGGTTTTTACCAATGTTATCAACTCACTTCCTTTTTTGTCTCCCCATTCATCTGAATGTTCTTTCAAGTAAATGGCTAATTTTGGGTGAGCTTTCAAATATTTGAAAAGGTTTTTTAGTTCTTCGGAACTGTATTTTTTTTCAGATTGAAAATATTTTTGTTCCAAATACTGAACAGGAGCCATCACATAAAAAATGGCGTTTGAAATGGCTTGAAGTACCAATGGGGTTAAATCTTCTTTCGAAACCAAAATATGTTGTGAAAGCTTAGCCATGAATGCTTTCAAGGCCTCTTGGACATTTGCATTTTTATAATCGAAGAAAGGACTTTTTAGTTTGCTGTTTTCTTCATGCCATTTGGCAAACAATTGCTGAATAATAAACAGGTTGACTTGTTCTATAGGGCTCAACAGCAATATTTCCTGACCAGTTACTTTGTCGCCTTTAAAGTATTTTTCCAGAAATGGGTTCAATGCTTTGCGTGAATATAGTTCTATAGCAGAGAAATTGAGGTTGTTTTCCATAAATATATGTACAGTTGCAAAGATAATTTTGTGGTACTTAATATACTACCAATCTATCTCACTTATGCCATGTTTTTTTAAATAAAGATTGGTTTTGCTGAACGGACTGCTCCCGAAGAATCCTTTGTGCGCCGAAAATGGCGATGGATGTGGGGAGGAAATAATAAAATGTTTGTTCCCTTCTATCAAAGTTTTCTTTTTTTGTGCGTAGGCTCCCCACAAGATAAATACCACATTTTCTTTTTTTTGCGATGCAATTTCTATTACCCGGTCAGTAAAGACTTCCCAACCTTTGTTATAGTGAGAAGCTGGTGAATTTGCTCGTACGGTTAGTGTGGCATTAAGTAATAAAATGCCTTGTTGTGCCCAACGCAACAAATTGCCAGTATTTGGCAAAGGCTTTCCTATATCTTGCTGCAATTCCTTGAAGATATTCATAAGCGAAGGTGGCGTTTTTATACCATCGTTTACAGAGAAACATAGTCCGTTAGCTTGGCCTGCACCATGGTAGGGGTCTTGTCCTAAAATTACAACTTTGAGATTTTCTAAAGGACACATATCAAATGCGGCAAATATTTCTTTTTCAGGTGGATATACCACATGGTTCTTGTATTCTGTTTTTAAAAATTGACTCAAGTCGGCGAAATAACTTTTTTGAAACTCTTGCTCTAAGTGTTTTTTCCAATCGGCTTTTATATTTAATTCCATATCAGGGTAATGGTATTAATTTTCTAAAAATATTTCAAAATAATTAACAAATTCTTACATTTAGCGGTTTAAACTACAAAATAATACACCATGCTTACAGAAATAACAGAAGGTGTGAAAATTACAGTGGTGGTAGAATATCAACCCTATTATTCTAACCCTGTTCAGTCTCATTTTGTATTCACCTACAATATCACCATTGAAAATTGTAGCGATTATACTGTTCATTTGCTCAGAAGGCATTGGAATATTTCAGATTCTAACGGCGAAACACGCCATGTAGATGGAGAAGGTGTGGTAGGCCAACAACCCTTGTTGGAACCTGGTCAATCGCACCAGTACATATCTGGGTGCAATCTGAAGACAAATATTGGGAAAATGGCGGGCACGTACTTGATGGAAAGAATATTCGATGGAAAAAAAATTTATGTAAAAATTCCCGAATTTACTATGATTGTGCCTTATAAACTCAATTAGTCTTTGGGGTCTTTTCGTTTTCTTTTTCAGCTCAAATTTTACATTTTACATCTTTTTAAAAGGAAAGATGAGCATTCATTGCACTCACCTTTCCTTTTCGATTTTTACTTGCATACTGTAAAATCGAAGTCCTCTTTTATCTCCGAAAAGTTTGAGCAAGAGCGTATTAAGCTCTTGAAAAACAAAGACACGGTTTCTGTGAACGATTTTGGTGCGGGTAGTGTAAGTGGCTCAAAGCAGGTTTGTCATATAGCTAAATATTCGTTGGCCACCGCCGAACAAGCAGCTTTTTTAGCAGCCATAGTATATTATTTAAAACCCCAAAATATAATTGAGTTGGGCACAAGTTTTGGGGTAACAACTTCTTATTTGGCTAGTAGTAACGAAGAAATACCTGTTTACACTTTGGAAGGTAATGAAGAAATCGGATTGAGAGCTAAAACGATGTTTTCCCGATTAGGTTTATCGCAAATACACACAGTTGTTGGGGAAATTGACGATAAGTTGCCAGAAGTTTTAGAAAAGATGCCATCTGTTGGTTTGGCGGTGGCCAACGAATATTTAG
>DMUD01000008.1:14469-14902 GCA_003476475.1 Cytophagales bacterium
AAAGATGCCATCTGTTGGTTTGGTGTTTTTCGACGGAAATCACAAATACGAACCCACGATGCGGTATTTTTTTCAATGTATGGAGAAAAGCAATCGGCAAACTGTGTTTGTTTTTCACGATATCTATTGGTCGGGTGAAATGGCCAAAGCTTGGAAAGAAATCTGTTCTCAGGCCACGGTTATGCTTTCTGTAGATTTGTATTATTTCGGTTTGGTTTTTTTTCGTAACAATCAGCCCAAACAACATTTTGTTTTGAAGTTTTAATTTTGCCTGTTTGCAAATGCGATGCTTCGTAAGTTCGTTCGCACACATTAAAAACGTGTTTCTATGTCTAAAAAAATCTATTTTTCTATTTTGTGTCTTGTTTTTTGTTATTCGCTTTTTGCCCAAAAAGTTGAAATCGAATTTAAAAATTATCCAATCGAGTTAAAA
>DMUD01000250.1 GCA_003476475.1 Cytophagales bacterium
GCCGTATGCCGGTTTCGGCGGTGGCTTTTTCTAGTTTGTCCAGCAACATTTGTATCAGGCTATGTTGGATAGAGGCACACAGGTCGGCCAAATGATGTTCTACAAAATCGGGATTTTTTTGCTTTTGGTCGCGCAAAAAATACAAAATGGACGTTTTGATGCCGCTAAACGAAAAATCGAGATGTGGCACCTGTGTTTTGCCAAACTGAAAAGCCAATGGGTAACCTAGTTGGGCATACTTGTCTATGAGCGGTCCGCCGGGGTAGGGCAGTCCCAGCATTTTGGCAGCCTTGTCGAAGGCCTCGCCCACGGCATCGTCTTGGGTTTGGCCTATCACACGCATTTTCAGCGGTTCCTCTACGAGTACTATTTGGGTGTGGCCGCCACTTACGGTCAGGCACAGAAAGGGGAAACTAGGTTTGGGGTTTTCTAAAAAATGCGACAGCACATGTGCCTGCATATGGTCAACGCCTATTAGAGGAATGTCCAAGGCCATGGCCAGCGATTTGGCAAAGGCACAGCCTACGAGTAGGGAACCGAGTAAGCCGGGTCCTTGGGTGTATGCCACGGCTTGCAAGTCATTTTTGCCTATATTTGCTAGGCTCAATGCACTTTTTACAACAGGTACAATGTTTTGTTGATGCGCGCGAGAAGCCAGTTCGGGCACTACACCTCCGTATTTTTGGTGTACTTCTTGGTTGGCAATAACGTTCGAGCGTATTTGGCCGTTGACCATAACGGCTGCCGAAGTGTCATCGCAAGAAGACTCGATGGCAAGTAGTACACAAGTGGGTGTAGAGGGCAATGAAAAATGAATTTGTGATTGAATAAAGCACTGCAAGTTATAAAAAAATACCTCATCAAACCGTTGCTGTGGCTGGTAGTGGGCTTGGGGCTTTTGCTTGCCTTTTTGATGCTGGCGGTGCGTACGCCCATGGTGCAAAACTGGGCCTCTGGCAAGTTAACCACCTATTTCAGTAACCTTATAAAACACGAGGTGAAGGTAGGCTACGTGTACCTGAACTGGTTCGACGAACTGCTGCTCGAAAAAGTACAGGTTTTCGACAAGCGCCAAAACGAAATGATTTACGTGGGCAGCCTTCGTGCCGATTTTGAATTGTACACCCTGCTCACCACCGCCGAACCTGTG
This sequence comes from Cytophagales bacterium, assembly GCA_003476475.1. Lineage (GTDB taxonomy): Bacteria > Bacteroidota > Bacteroidia > Cytophagales > UBA9547 > UBA9547. The sequence continues at coordinate 1,151 of DMUD01000250.1, forward strand.
CTTACAGAAGTATGGTTGGACAAGCCCAAAGTGGCCATGATTGCCTGGAAAGACAATGGGCGTTTGAACATCAACGAATTGATAGAGGCTATTGGCGATCTTGCCACCGGTTCCGACACGAGTACCGCTTCACCTAGGTCGGTTTTCCATGTGGACAAGGTGCATTTGACCAATGGCACGTATTCTTATTTCGACCAGCGAGAAACCAATATGGCGGGTTTTGATTACTACCATTTTACACTTGACAGCATTTCGGCAGAAGTAGACCAGTTGCGCATAGCTGGCGATACTTTTGAAATAAACGTGCAGGCATTGCGCTGTGTAGATGTGAAAACAAAACTTAGAGCACACGAAATGGACGTTTTTTATCGCTACACGTCTCAAAACATGCAGTTTGAGCATTTGAAAGCGCATATTGGCAAAAGCTTCGTGGCCAACTATTTAGAGTTTCAGTATGACAGTACCGATGATTTGTCGGATTTTAACGAAAAAGTGACGTTGAAGGCACATTTGGACAGTAGCCGTTTTCATACAGACGACTTGGCACTTTTTGCCCCCACTTTGAATGGTTTGAACGAAACGTACACCATTTGGACTGATTTGAGCGGAGAGGTAGTGGACATCAATTTCAACAACCTCGACTTGCGTTTTGGGAAAGGGTCGCACATGCAGGGTAGGGTAGCCATGAAAGGCTTGCCCGAGATTGACGAAACTTTTGTAGATGCAAAGTTTCGTAGTTTTTCATGTGAGGTAAATGACTTGGAAAAATACGTAGGTGCCGAAGCCAAAGACGTGCTATCTAGTTTTGGTAGAATCAACTACAAGGGAACATATGTAGGTTTTTTTAAAGATTTTGTCGCAAAAGGGAATTTCGAAACTGGGATGGGCAATTTGGTTTCTGACATTAACATCAAAATTAAAGACGACGAGCAACATTCATTTTACCAAGGTAATATTAGTACCACCAATTTTATGTTGGGAAAGCTCATTAAGCAGGAAGATTTGGTGGGTACTATTGACATGGAAGGGCAGTTGAAAGGGGTGGGATTTTCATACGAACATGCCAAAATAGACTTGAATGCCCATATAAAACGCATTGGAATAAACCACTACAACTATAAAGATGTGAAAGTAGAAGCCAATTTGGCGAAACAAATGTTTCAGGGAAAAATGATGTCGGCCGATACGAATGCCCATTTTTCATTGAACGGGATGATGGATTTCAGTCAAGACCCTTATTTCATGGATTTCGCGGCCGACTTCAAACATGTAAATTTGTTGAAGTTGAACATTTTGGACCAACCTATCTTTTTTAGCACCAAGGTAGATTTGAATATCACGGGCAAAAATTTGGATGATTTTCAAGGAGATGCTTCTTTTTCGGGTACTTATTTGAGCAACACAAAAAAAAGAATTTTCCTCGATACCTTGAAAATAGTGACTGAGCGTTTGGAAGGCGAAAGATACTTGAATCTTTTTTCTGATGTTTTTGACATCAATGCCGACGGAAATTTTTCGTACACACAGTTGGCCAACGATTTGCCTCGCTTGTACAAGGAATATATGCTGGTGTTGGAAAACAAGAAAGAAAAGGTAGATGACTATTACCGCACTACATCTTCCTATGCCAGTGCAGATTATAGGCTTAATTTTAGTTTATTGCTAAAAAAGGCCAATCCCGTCATCAGTTTGTTTGCCCAAGAGAATATAAAAGTAGCCGACAATACTAAGCTTAGCGGCACTTTTAGCAAGCAAGACAATATCACAAGTTTTAATTTGATGGGGGAGTGCCACAAGCTGCAATTTGGAAATGCGATTTTGTCGGATTCACGTTTTAATTATACTTCAAGCAAAAACTTGTCTCATCCCTTTGTAGATGGCTCTGGCTCGTTTTTTTCTAATAAACAGCAGGTGGGCAACGATTTGAAAACCGAAAATTTGGCACTAGAATTGATTTGGAACAACGAACAAATAATGTTTCATGCTAGTGCAGCCCAAAAGAATAACGACAATTATTTGAACTTGGACGGAAGCTTGGGTTTGTTTGAAGGAAAAAAGGATTTTTTGTTCCACAACATCGATCTGAAACTATTCAAAACCACTTGGAGTGGCGATAGTAGTAGGCTGGTTTTTTCAAAAAATAAAATCTTGATTCCAAATTTCAGTTTGAAAAACGAAGAACAGCTTTTGGTGGCGACGGGAGCGATATCGCAAAACGCCGAAGATGAGCTAAACTTGGAATTGCGGCACTTCACTTTAAAGCCTTTGAGTGCAGCCCTAGGCAAAGACTTGGAAGGAATTGTGAATGGAAAATTTATGTTTTCTGATTTGATGAGCAAAAACTTTAAACTCGATTTCGATGGTAGTGTTCAAAACGTTAAACTCGATGGTTTGTTGATAGGGAACATTTCGGGTGGCATGGAATGGGAGCCTGAAGACGAACGATTCGACGTGCGGTATGTTTTAAAAAGAGATACAATACCCAGTATGTATCTTTCAGGGTATATAAAACCTTTTGATAACAATAGGTTGGCTTTGAACGCCCATCTCGACAAGTTCAACCTGCAATCGTTCGAACCTTTTGTTAAAGATTATTTTTCGAAAATAAACGGAGATTGTACTGGCGAACTACTTATAAGTGGTACATTGTTGAAACCCAACGTAACAGGTAAAGTACATGTAGCGAACGGAAAGTTTAAAATAAATTTTTTAAAGACATCTTACTCCTTTAGCCATGATTTCTTGTTCGATTCTTCCTCTATTCGCTTTAGCCAAGCAGCACTGGTTGATACGAACGGAAACAAAGCCTATGTAGAAGGGGCTATTAAACACAAGCGTTTTCAAAATATTGCCTTAGACCTGAAAGCACAGTACAAGAACCTATTGGTTTTAAATACTTTGGAAAAAGACAATGCTCTTTTTTATGGCAAATTGTTTGCTACTGGGGGGGTGCGTATTACAGGGTTGCTCGACGATATCAAGATACAGGTTAAAGCAAAAAATGAAAAAAATAGCGAATTGTTTATACCCATCAGTTCCACCGAAAATTTGGGTGGAAACGAGTTTGTGACTTTTGTGCAAAAGAAAAAGGCAGCCATCGATGAGGAAGAAGCGGAGTCGTGGGTGGAAAAAGCACCCACCAAAACGTCCGTGAGTATGGATGTGGATCTAGATCCTTCCATGATGTTTTCTTTGATTTTGGACAAACAAACAGGCGATATCATAAAAGGAACAGGTGCGGGCAATGTAAAAATGGAAGCCAATACACTTGGCGATTTTAATTTGTATGGCAATTATGTATTTCAGAAAGGGTTTTACAATTTCACTTTGCTGAACCTAGTAAACAGGAAATTTGAGATTGACA
>DMUD01000189.1:0-6614 GCA_003476475.1 Cytophagales bacterium
TGTTGATAATCATAATGAAAAAAAATAAAAAAAATCGTGATAGGCCTAAAAAGTATTTCGTTGAATGGAACGAGACGCTTTTAACGGACACAAGACTTCTTTAAACTCGTATTTCCACAGGTTTTGTTTTTTCTTGGGTAGCATTACGAATAGCCACTTGCTGTGCCACCCTTTCGGCCAAATGCCGAAACGCTAGGGCAGTAATTCCATCTGATATTGCCAAGGGACGGCCTGAATCGCCTGCCTCGCGAATAGACTGCACCAAAGGTATTTGACCCAAGAAATCGACCTTGTTGCGCTCGGACAGCACTTTGCCACCATCTTTTCCGAAAATGTAATACTTATTTTCAGGCAGTTCTTCGGGAGTAAAATAAGCCATGTTTTCTACTACACCCAAGATGGGAACGTTGATTTGAGGTTGGGCAAACATTGAAAGCCCCTTTTGGGCATCTGCCAATGCTACTTTTTGTGGAGTGGTGACGATTATAGCTCCCGTAACTGGAATTGTTTGTACCAATGTAAGGTGAATATCACTAGTGCCTGGTGGCAAATCTATAAGCATGTAGTCTAATTCGCCCCATTTACAATCGCCAATAAATTGTTTCAATGCAGAACTGGCCATGGGCCCGCGCCAAACAACGGCACCATCACTGGGTGCCAAGAAGCCAATCGAAATGAGTTTAACCCCGAAACGCTCTATGGGAATGATGTAGTTTTTTCCGTTTTCAACCGTTATTTCTGGTCGTTCCAATTCACAACCAAACATGACAGGAACAGATGGCCCCGAAATATCGGCATCAATCAAGCCTACCTTGGCCCCAGAAGCGGCTAATGACACTGCGAGATTGGAAGTGACTGTCGATTTGCCAACACCACCTTTGCCTGATGCAATGGCAATAATGTTTTTCACGTTTGGAAGCAACGGGGCATTTGACCTAGTAGAGGTCACATCGGCCACCATGTTTACGATTACTTCCACATTTTTGCCCAACTCTTTTTGAATAGCCTCTACACAACGGTTTCTAATCAATTCTTTTAATGGACAGGCAGGAGTGGTGAGCACAACTGTAAACGAGATGCGATTACCGTCTACTTCTATTTCTTTTATCATTCCCAAAGAAACGAGGTCTTTCTTTAGATCGGGTTCTTCTACAGTGCTTAAGGCTTTTAGGACTCTTTCTTTCGACATAGTATTAATTTCAGCAGCAAAGAACGCAAAAAAGCATTTTCTTTACTCTTTCACAACTCGGAAACCAATACTAGAGTTTCGGAGAGGTCCTTATTTTTGCGCAGAATAGTATTTGTAACATGAAAAATCAACCCTTACATTACATAGACGAACTTTTCGAGTTTTTGCGTATTCCATCTGTTTCGGCAAAAAAAGAACATACGGAAGATTGTCGAAAAGCGGCTCATTGGCTTATAGAAAAGCTAAAACTGGCTGGAATAACGCACATGGAATTAGTGGAAACGGAGGGCAACCCCATAATTTATGCCGAATATTTTCAGGACAGCTCCTACCCGACGGTGCTAGTTTACGGGCACTACGATGTGCAACCACCCGAACCTTTGGATCTTTGGAAATCGCCTCCCTTTGAACCCGAAATTCGACAAGAGCGCATATATGCAAGAGGCGCTTGCGACGACAAAGGCCAGCTGTACATGCACGTGAAAGCCATAGAGGAGCTGCTAAATGAAAATGCGCTGAGATGCAACTTAAAAATATTAATAGAAGGAGAAGAGGAAATTGGCTCCAACAGCCTGGAACGGTTTGTCATTGCCAATAAAGAAAAACTCAGAGCCGATGTGGTACTTGTTTCAGACACCAGTCTCATTTCCAACGAATGCCCTTCTATTACGATAGGCTTGCGCGGCCTATGTTATTTGGAAGTAGAAGTAACAGGACCCAATCGCGACTTGCACTCGGGTATTTACGGTGGTGCAGTACCCAACCCCATTAATTTGCTTTGCGAAATGATAGCCAGTTTGCACGACCAAGACAATCGGATAACGATTCCTTGTTTTTATGATGATGTGGCCATTTTGTCTGAAGAGGAACAACAAGAGATTGCCAAAGTTCCTTTTGAACTGGTGGAGTACAAAAAATCGCTTGACCTGCACGACATACATGGTGAAAAAGGCTACAACACAATAGAACGCACTTCCATAAGGCCTACGCTGGACGTAAATGGCATATGGGGTGGATACATTGGCGAAGGAGCGAAAACAGTCATCCCCTCCAAGGCTTTTGCCAAAATTTCGATGCGACTGGTACCCGACCAAGACCCCGACAAAATAACCAAACTCTTCACCAAACATTTTCAAGCCATTGCTCCTTCTAGTGTCAGCGTTAAAGTGACCCCACACCATGGCGGCGTGCCAGTAGTAGTTTCAACCAATACCAATGCCTACAGAGCTGCTTCAAGTGCTTTTGAAAAATGTTGGGGCAAAACACCTATTGCCTCGCGTGAGGGTGGAAGTATACCCATCGTAGCACTTTTCAAACATACTCTCGGTATCGATACTTTGTTGATGGGTTTTGGTTTAGATGAAGATGCCATTCACTCGCCAAATGAAAGCTATGGGGTTTTTAATTTTTATAAGGGTATAGAAACGATTGTGGCTTTTTATAAGGAATATGGTGCAAATTCTTTAAAATAAATTATATCAAAAAGTAGTAAATCAATTTGATACATTTAAATAATTGAATGCAAAATACTCCCAACCTTATTGTCATTCTTGGCCCTACTGCAACGGGCAAAACGAGGTTGGCCGCAAATTTGGCCAATAGCATAAAATCAGAAATTATAAGTGCCGATTCTAGGCAAGTGTACAAACAAATGGACATTGGCACGGGCAAAGACAAAAACCAATACATAGTAGAGGGCAGTACCATTCCACATCACCTTGTTGATATCAAATTGGCTGGAGAAAATTACCATGTCGCTGACTTTCAAACCGATTTCGCTACTGCATTTGACCAAATACAATCAAAAGGCAAAATTCCCATTTTATGCGGTGGAACAGGCATGTACATAGATGCAGTTCTGAAAAACTATCAATTTACTTCTATTCCCAACGATACAAAGTTGGCAACCGAATTGGCAAAAATGTCGCCATCAGCATTGAAAAAACTGTTTCAAGAATTTCCTTCCGACTACAGCCTATTGGCCGATATTTCCACTCGAAAAAGATTAGAAAGGGCAATACAAATTGCTTTTTACCTAAAAGAAAATCCTATGCGTGGCAATAAAGCTCCAACCCTAAACCCTTTGATATTCGGCCTACTAATGCCGGTTGAAAAAAGAAGGCAATGCATAACCGAGAGACTTCATGCACGATTGAAAGAAGGATTAGTACAAGAGGTAAAAGGATTACTGGAACAAGGCATTTCTCCTGAAAAACTTGTCTTTTACGGGTTGGAATACCGTTTCGTAACTGAATATCTTTTGGGTAAAATGGAATACGATGAAATGGTCGAAAAACTAAACATCGCAATACACCAGTTTGCCAAACGACAAATGACCTATTTTCGCAAAATGGAAAGAGATGGGCAGAAAATTTATTGGTTGGATGCCGAAAATGACATAGAACCCAATCTTTCCGAAATTAAAAAACAACTATGGAACCCGTCAAAATATTTGTCTTGAACATAGACCAAGAAACCCTCGAGAAGGCTTTGAATTTTTTGAAATCAAAGTCTTTTGAGGCAGATGGCACAACCGAACCCGAAAATGCGCTTCAAGCCTTTCAACAAAAAAACTACGACATGGTAGTTTTCGGAGGTGGCATAAGCGGTAAAACGAGAGAAATGCTTAAAAAGGAATTCATGCATATGCGGCCAGAAGTAGAATTCATTGAACATTTGAGCCACCCTAGCGAAATGTATGAAGAAATTATGGATGCGTTTAAAGGCTATTAATATTATCCATAGCGCTGGGCCCATTTCAAAGCACAATTTTCGCCATCCATAGCGGCCGACACAATACCCCCTGCATATCCTGCCCCTTCCCCCGAAGGAAAAAGTCTTTTCACCTGAATGTGTTCCAGTGTTTCTTTGTTGCGCGGTATGCGTACTGGCGATGAAGTCCTACTTTCCACTCCCAAAATAATGGCCTCGTTGGTGAAGTAGCCTTTCATTTTTTTCCCAAAAGAAACAAACCCTTTTTGCAAGGCCTTTGAAATGTATTCTGGCAAAACTTCGTTCATTTTCAGAGAGGTAGTACCTGGCTGGTACGAAGTATCGGGCAAAGTATTGGAAAAATTACCCTCAACAAAATCCACCAACCTTTGTGCAGGGGCATTTTGGGTGCTACCAGCCATAGCACAAGCTCTTTTTTCTATCTCAGATTGAAAATAAAGCCCAGCAAGAGGGCCATATTGGGCATGTAATTTGGTATCATCCAAACCTACTTCCACCACAATACCCGAGTTTGCAAAAGCTGAGTCTCTTCGAGAAGGTGACATTCCGTTGACAACCAATTCACCAGGAGCAGTGGCTGAAGGGACTATAAAACCACCCGGACACATACAAAATGAGAAAACACCCTTGGTTTGTCCATTGACCATTTCCTGAGAAACCAAGCTATAATTTGCTGCAGGAAGCCAAACATCTCGGTTCTCGCATTTGTACTGAATACTGTCCACCAGTTGTTGGCGATGCTCTACGCGCACACCTATTGCGAAAGGCTTTTGCTCCATCTGAATATTCTTTTGATGAAGTAAATGGTACATATCCTTAGCAGAATGACCTGTGGCAAGGATAACCCCATCGGCTTCAAAAACATTTCCATTGGCCGTTTTCACGGCTTTAACTTCGTCAAACCTCAACACAAAATCGGTCACGCGTTCTTCGAAATGAATTTCACCTCCTGCCAACAAAATGGTTTCCCGGATTTCCTGAATGAGTTTAGGCAGTTTGTTAGTGCCTATATGAGGGTGAGAATCTATCAAAATATCTTCATTGGCACCATGTCTGACCAATATTTCAAGTATTCTTCTAACATCGCCCCTTTTTGAAGCGCGTGTGTACAATTTTCCGTCGGAATATGTACCAGCACCACCTTCACCAAAACAATAATTAGATTCGGTGTTTACAACATGATGCTTGTTGATAGCAGCTATATCTCTACGGCGGGCGCGAACATCCTTGCCTCTTTCTATCAAAATAGGCTTATGACCCAACTCCAAAAGTTTGAGTGCAGCAAACAAGCCTGCAGGTCCTGCCCCAATGATAAGTACCCGTTTGGTATTGTTTTTTATAGGTCTAGGTTTTTGATATGAATAGGCCGATACAACTTCATGAACATGAAAAAAATCGACTAACAGATTAACCTTAACATTTTTCCCACGGGCATCGACAGAACGCTTGACAATTTTGGCTGTTTGAGTGCCCAATAGCTCATTTTGTTGTTCCAAAAAAATGGCTAATTCCACTTCATTGAATGCAATTTCGGGTAAAAGAGAAAACTGGTTTGTAACAGGCATTGTACAAGGCAAGAACAGAGGCAAAGATAGCCCTATTAACGAAAAATCACATTTCTGAAAAAAATGTGAACAGCCATACTAAGGTGGGCATATTTTGATAGTACAATTTAATGTTTTATTTCTTATAAACTTTTGAAAACAAAATCGAAATAGTTTACTTTACAACCTGATTGGAAAACTGAAGCTATTATTATCACTCAAATGTGTATGAAAAAGTTGTTAAACTATTTGCTGGTAACGTCACTTTTTATTTCTGCCTCGGCGATGCTTTCTTCGTGTAGCAAAGGAGGCAAACCTACTAGTTACAACCCTGGAGGACAAAGTACGACCACTGGATTAGGATACAACGAAGATGATGGATTCCAAGTTCAAGCTTTTTCAGGTCAACCTGACGGCCCAAACTTGGTGTACATAGAAGGCGGCAGATCTGTATTGGGGTCTTTTGAGGAGGATTTGCTTACCACTAGAGACAACGTTGAAAAAACTGTAACTGTAGCGTCTTTCTTTATGGACGAAACTGAAGTGGCCAACATACATTGGCTAGAATACATGTTCCAACTCAAAAGAGACTCTACCGAGGAACGCGCCAATGCGGCCATACCCGATACCATGGTTTGGAAAAGCGAATTAGCTTACAATGATCCGTATGTGGAACATTATCTAAGATATCCAGGATTTCGCTACTTCCCAGTCGTAGGCATTACATGGAAACAAGCCGATGACTATTCTCGTTGGAGAACAAATGTGGTCAATTACAGCATTGCGAAAAACGCCGGTATTGAAATTCCACAAGATGGCGGACGTATTCCTTTGGAAACAGGTGTTGTACTTCCAAATTATCATTTGCCCTCTGAAGCAGAGTGGGAATACGCAGCTTATGCCCTTATTGGAAACCAATGGTTGGATGAAAACCAGTCCCAAAGCAGGCTATACCCTTGGGATGGTCATGCTCTTCGTAATCCTTTTGGTAAAGAAATGGGCTACTTCTTGGCTAACTTTAAGAGAGGTCGTGGTGATTATGCAGGTATAGCTGGAAAGCTTAATGACGGGGCAATGATTACTGAATACATTTATAATTATCCCCCCAACGATTACGGCTTGTACAATATGTCGGGAAATGTTGCAGA